>CALMKR010000251.1 GCA_937867625.1 uncultured bacterium
TCTTCTGTGTTGTCTGCGTCGAAGAAACGTTCCTCGTACAATCAGTACGCCTCACATTTCTTCTCCTGGACGCCTTGAATCCAAGGCAATTTATTGAACTCTGAGGGTCCAATCAAAACAATGTAATTATTAGCTTTTTTCAA
Organism: uncultured bacterium; assembly: GCA_937867625.1. GTDB lineage: Bacteria > Patescibacteriota > Minisyncoccia > Phycocordibacterales > UBA918 > OLB19. The sequence goes on from CALMKR010000251.1 coordinate 144, forward strand.
GGCTCTAGATTCGTATGTGCTACACTTATTGGGTTATGGCACAAAAACACCCATTAGTTATCGGCAACTGGAAGATGAATCCTCAGAAAGAAAGTGAAGCCGTTGCGCTCGCAAAAGCGGTGGCAACGAGTATCAAAAAAAGTACTGGAGTTACAGTTGTGATTGCACCACCAACCTTATTTATTGGAGCAGTCGCAAAAGCAGTGAATAGATCAACTCTCCATCTCGGTGTGCAGCAAGTGCACCCAGGTCCAGTCGGAGCCTTTACCGGTATGGTCTCGGGAGCTCAGTGTCGCGAGTATGGAGTATCGTACGTAATTGTTGGTCACTCTGAGAGTCGCGCTCGTGGCGAAAGTGATAGTATGGTGAATGCGAACGTGGTGATGCTCCTCAAGCAGCGCATGCGACCGGTTATTTGTGTGGGTGAGCGTGTGCGTGATGCGCAGGCAAATTTTTATGCAGAGATAGAAGCACAGATTGTAAAAGCCCTGGCGACGGTGCCGGTTGCCCGCTACAAAGAAATTGTCATTGCGTATGAACCAATCTGGGCGATTGGTACCGGTGCGACAGCGACGCCGGCCGATGTCCTTGAGATGAAGCTCTTTATCCAAAAAATCCTCACTAAAATCGGTGGACGTAGTGGAGCGAGCGCAGTGACGATTCTCTACGGTGGATCAGTTAATGGCGATACGGCGCCACAGTTATATAAGGAGAGTGCCGTTAGTGGATTCCTCGTTGGTGGCGCAAGCCTCAAGCCAGCGGAGTTCCAAAAAATTATTTCTGCGTGTATTTAAATTAATCATAGTTCATATGATGCGATCAATTACTGAGGCAGGGGATGTACAAGGACGGTATGTGATTGTTCGCTCATCATGCAACGTACCGTTGGTGAATGGCATCGTCGGGAACATGTATAGACTTAAGCGAGCGCTACCAACCCTGACTTACCTGCACGAGGCGGGAGCCAAGGTCATTTTGATTGCGCACATTGGTCGTGATGAGACCGATACGCTAATGCCAGTGTTTGAAGCTTTTAATACGCTCATCCCGTGTACCTGGGGCGGGAGTCTCGGGAGCTCAGAGCTTCTGACCGCGCGAGCGTCCATGGCACCTGGTGAGATTTTGATTGTTGAAAATCTTCGCCAGCATGAAGGTGAGTCAGCCAATGATGGCGCGTTCGCTACCACGCTAGCTTCACTTGGTGACATCTACGTGAATGATGCTTTTGATAACATCCACCGCAACCATGCGTCGATGGTGACCCTGCCGACTTTACTCCCAGCGTATGCGGGCATCACTCTTCTTGAGGAGGTGACCCACATCGAGCAGGTGATGCAGCCAGAGCACCCGTCTCTCTTTATTATTGGGGGAGCAAAATTTGAGACGAAGATTCCACTGGTTGAAAAGTACCTTGCTTCGTATGACCGAGTTTTTGTCTCCGGTGCGCTTGCAAACGATATTATGCTCGCCGATGGACTCGAAGTCGGATCCTCCCTCGTATCAGACGTCTCACTTGTCGGTACTCCATTTCTTACTAATCCAAAATTGATTCGCCCGGTTGACCTCATTGTCGAAAGTGCTCGTGGGGTACGGGTCGCACGTGTCGATGATGTTCAGGTTGATGAAAAAATTACTGATATGGGTCCAGCGACTGTGGCGCAGCTAGCACCAGAGATACAAGCGGCCAAGACCATCCTCTGGAATGGTCCCCTTGGTCTCTACGAAAATGGTGTCCCTGGTAGTACCCAGGCGGTGGCGAAGCTGATTGCGGGCAGTGACGCGATGAGTGTCCTTGGCGGCGGCGATACCGTGGCGGCCGTAGAGGAACTCGGACTCAATGATAAGTTTGGTTTTGTCTCCATTGGTGGTGGTGCGATGCTGACCCTCCTTGAGGAAGGGAATACGCCAGCACTGAAGGCCATAGGCTACGAAGGATAGTTTAATAATCAAAAACAAAACACACTATCATATATGATAGTGTGTTTTGTTTTTCATACGGATTGATTACGATAAGTGGGCAGAAATTTGTTTGCCGATTGTTTCAGCTTCATCAGCGTCGTAAATGGCAGTAGCTGGTATGTGTACAGCGTCATCACCTGCTGTACGTGGAATCACATGCAGGTGAGCATGGAAGACTTCTTGACCAGCAGCCTCGCCGTTATTCATGTAGAGATTCACCCCGTCTCCTAATTCAGCGGCTATCAGCGCTTTACCTACTTTCTGAGCAGTTGCCATCATGTGAGTTAAATGAGTGATGTCTCCATCCATAATGTTTTCAAATGGTTCTTTTGGTACCACTAAAGTGTGACCTTTAGTCACTGGGCCAATAGTGAGAAACGCAATGGTAAAATCGTCCTCATACACAATAGTGGCAGGTATTTCACGGTTAATAATGCGGGTGAAAATTGATGGTTCGGTCGACATATGCATTTTATGGTACCATAGTCGGTACGTTATGACTCTTCCGTACACGCTTCTTCATGATGGTCCACTTGATACACTACGGGAGTCACTGCTACGACACCGCGGTCTCCAGAGTGAATCAGAACAAGCCATCTTCCTACAGCCAGACTACACCACCCTCCATGCACCAGAGCTGTTGCATACTATGGATGTGGCGGTAGCGCGGATTAAAGCGGCCATAGCAGCTGAGGAACCGATTGTTATCTTTAGTGACTACGACTGTGATGGTATCCCCGGGGCGGTTGTCCTCCACGACTTTTTTGTGGCGGCGACGTATCCGCATTTTTCCAATATCATCCCCCATCGCCACTACGAAGGGTTTGGGCTTAGTGTGAGTGCGGTGGAGACTATTGCCAAAGCTGGTGCCAAATTAATTATTACCATCGATTGTGGCACGAACGACGACGCAGCGATTGCGCGTGCTGCAGAACTCGGGGTGGATGTGATTGTGACTGATCATCACGAACCAGGTGAAACATTACCTGCAGCTGTGGCGATAGTAAATCCGAAGCTCGGCGAGTACCCCTTCCCACATCTTTGTGGGGCTGGGGTGGTATTCAAGTTAGTACAGGCGCTCATTAACACCGGTGATTTTGCTATCTTGGCGGGACAGGAAAAATGGTGGCTTGATATGGTTGGGGTGGCAACGATTGCGGACATGGTGCCACTCATTGGTGAGAACCGTATCTTCGCTCACTATGGACTGACGGTGCTTCGTAAGTCCAGGCGACCCGGGTTGCAGCAACTCCTCAAAGCAGCTCGTGTTCCCCAGCAGTATCTCACTGAGGAAGATATTGGTTTCACTATCGGTCCACGGGTGAATGCGGCGTCACGGATGGATGCTCCTGAGCATGCCTTTCATCTCCTCACAACCAAAGACGAAGGAGAGGCGGGTGGGTACGTCGAGCGTCTTGAACACTTGAATAACGAGCGCAAGGGTGCGGTCGCCACGATGACGCGTGAGGTGCATGGTCGCCTCAAGGAAATGACCGATATGCCAGCGGTCTTGGTGATGGGCAATCCCCTCTGGCGTCCGGCCCTGGTTGGACTCACCGCCAACAAACTCGCCGAAGAATACAAGCGCCCGGTGTTTTTATGGGGGCGTGATGGTAATGATGTGATCAAAGGTTCGTGCCGCTCGGGTGGTGGGGTGAGTGTGGTGCGCCTCATGGAAGCAGTCCCTGATATCTTTCATGAGTATGGCGGGCATCATGCGTCAGGCGGATTTGCCGTCCATGATGCACATATCCATACGTTTGGTGAGGCGCTTAATGAAGCGTTTGTCCGGCTGGGGAGTGAGGCGGTGGTTGAAACACCGCTCCAGGTTGATGCGGTCTTAACCCTCGACGAGGTCATGGGACCGGTGCGGCAGATACTCAAAGAGCTTGCTCCCTTTGGTGCCGGGAACCCGAAGCCAATATTTGCGTTTATTGGTGTCGCGCCGGATACGGTCGCCCTCTTTGGTAAAACCAAGGAACATCTCAAGCTCACTTTCCCGACCAAACGAGGATCACTCGAAGCCATCTCTTTTTTTGCGACCCCAGAAGATTTTACGACGGCGCCAAAAGATGGGCAGTTGTGTACTCTTGTTGCTCATATAGAAGAATCTTTTTTTATGGGCCGTCGTTCCACCCGTCTGCGCATTATTGATATTTTATAAATTATCCGTATCATGGGGACCAAACGATAAGGATGTTCTTCATGCGCGGAATCAAAAATATTCGACCCGCAACATTTGCAGGGAATCGAATTGATGTGGGTACACGAGGCCGGCATCTCTATTGCTACGGCTTGATCACGTTCAGTGCTTGTGATGGTCTATGGACGCTTCTTGAACAAGTTGCGGACGATACATATCGGGCCTGCTTGCCGGGCGGCAGAAAAATTGAGTCACAGCTCGTGTACGTGAATGAAATGTAAGGGCGCCTGCCATAGCGGGCGCCCTTTTGCTATATATGCTAAAGTACGTATATGAATAAAGTCATCTGTTACACCGATGGCGGCGCACGGGGGAATCCAGGCCCAGCGGCTATTGGTGTCTATATCACTGATGAGGCTGGCACGGTGCTCAAAGAAGTTGGGCAAACCATCGGGAATAGCACCAACAACTATGCCGAATATCATGCAGTGATGGTGGGACTGGAGACCCTCAAGCAAGTGCTCGGTGAAGACACCAAAGCGACGGCAATTGAGATTCGCCTTGATAGTGAGCTCGTGAAAAAGCAGCTTAATGGTGAATACCAGATTAATGAACCAGGCCTTGTTCCACTCTTTGTTGTGATTCATAATTTGCGAGTAGCGAGTTTTCCGAACATTGCCTTCACGCAGATTTCGAGTGAACAGAACAAAGAAGCCGATCGTCTGGTGCATGAAGCACTTGACGGTAAGCGGTAAAACGGTGTACCGTAGTGACGATCTGGTGCAAATGAGTGCATCAGCAAACAGGGAGAACGACATGTCTCGTGGACGTTACAAGGGACCGAAGGAATCGCACGTGACGAAAGACGGTGACGCCGGCAAGCGCTGATGGCCAGAAAGTCACCCCGGCTGCACCCGCCGAAAGACAGTCGGCGTGAAATGCAGGCCCTCGCAAAATGCTGTGTCCACCAAGGGATGGCGCTCTGGCATGGCTCTAGGGTACCTGCCAAGCTGTTGCCTAAGTGGTACGTGAGGATTTGGCACGAGCCAGGTCGGTATCGCGATGTGCGACTGCGGAGTCTCACTCCGACCAAATGATTTTCCTTCAGGGCGCGACGTCGTCGCGCCCTGAAGCAGGCTGACCCCAGGGTCAGCCTTTTCGTTTGCCCAATGTGTTGCTTGCAAATTCTGTAGATGAAGCGTAGTGTAAAAGTAGGCATGCGCTCAAGGGGAGCTCGACATGCCGTCACCCTGCAGTGAAACCTTAACTATGAGGCTATGATGCCCCATTCTGTTCCTTCGCACACCACCATCGTTGACCTCTCGTCCTTTGGGGACGGTGGTGACGAGCTCCTCCACAAGAAGACGTTTTGGATTCGGTGGAGATGACGCCTGAGAGCCAGTTATCTGGTAACGATGTCTGACATCGTTGGATTCCCGAGCAGTGATGCTTGGGTAGCTAGGTTGCTTCGAGACCTACGAGGTCAGAGCGAAGTGCAAACCCTGGTTTCCGAGCTTGGGCTACAACACCGATCCGTGGTCTTGTACCACTACTTTGGCACTTGTGCCGGGCGCCTCAGCTAACCACGCTGGGGCGTTTCCTTGTCTGCTACACTTATAGATATGAAGACAGTGCTGTTTTATACCGTTACGCTCGGGTTTGTCCTCGGGGTTCTTGTCCGCTCGTTTGTCGATGTAAGTCACTCCGCTGTCTTTTTGCTTCTCCTCATGGCGGGAGGGCTTTTTGTATTGTGGTGGCGGACAAAGACCTACCAGTCGACAAAAAAGCCGCTGCGCTGGTCACTCACGCTACTGCTGGCCATGAGTATTGGCTTGGTCGCCTGTACTGTCGGGGTAGTACGGATGGATAGTGCCAAGGATGCGATGGTTAAAAGAATTGCCGCTGTGGCAGTTGGAGAGACGAAAGTAACTGGCCGCGTGATACGTGAGCCTGATGTTCGTGAGGGGATGACGATGCTGACGGTCGCGACCGAGGACACCCGGGTGCTTCTCCGAGTTGATCGGTACAGCGACATTCGATATGGCGATACCATTGAGGTGTCGGGCGAACTCGAACGACCGGAGAGTTTTGTAACTGACCTCGGTCGTGAGTTTGATTATCCAGGCTATCTCGAAGCCCGTGGCATCACCCATACAATGTCTTTTGTGACACCAGCAATTATTGAGCGAGATGAATCATCACTCCTCGCACGACTCTACCAAGTGAAGCAATATTTTTTACAGCGGCTAGCGCTCGTGCTCCCAGACCCAGCGTATGGACTCGGTGCTGGTCTTCTCCTTGGTGCACAGGCAGCGCTTGGAGAAGAACTCATGGCTGATTTCAGGGCAGCAGGGATCGTGCATATGGTGGTGCTCTCGGGGTATAACATCATGCTCGTGGTGACGTTTGTGCTCGTGGTCACTGCATTCTTTCTGCCGTTTCGATTGCGGCTGTTGGTTGCAGGTGGAGCGATTATCGTCTTTGCCCTTTTGGTTGGCTACTCGCCGAGTGTCATGCGGGCGACCGCGATGGCGCTCTTGTTTCTCCTTACCGCACTGCTTGCCCGTCCTTACGATATCTTGCGGGTCTTGGTACTCGCGGGGACACTCATGATTGTAATGAATCCGTACATTCTTCTTTTTGATATCGGCTTTCAACTATCGTTTATGGCGACGTTGGGATTGGTACTTATTGCACCGCAGTTTGAACGGCTCTTTGCCAAAGTCACCACCTGGTTTGGAGCGAAGACATTTTTGGTTGCCACTATCGCTACCCAGATTGCGGTTCTTCCCCTTATCCTCTACCACATTGGGGAGTGGTCACTTGTGGCCATACCGGTGAATCTGCTTACACTCCCGATGGTACCGGTAGCGATGCTCGCAACCTTCTTGGCTGGTCTCGTTGCACTCATCTCGACAATGCTCGCGCTGCCCTTGGCACTTTTGGCGCAGTTGTCGCTCCTGTATATCATCGGGATTGCTACCTTTGCGGCGAAGCTACCTATCGCCACGGTGACGGTACCAGCCTTTAGTGGCTATCTGTTACCCGTGGCATATCTCCTTCTAGGTATGGCCTGGTATTGGTGGTACAGGTATCAAGCGAAGCGGGGAGAGCCTGATGCTCGGTTGACCAAATCAGAACAGGAAGAACTAGCACATTGGGAGATAGTAGAAGAAGGGGACTACCTCAAGACGCTCGCAGCAGCAGACAAAACAAAACGAGTCGCCGATATGCCGGCTGCTCGCTCCGAAACATCAATATTTTTTCGGTAGTACTCTAAATCACCCGACTGGCTACTACTTCCCAGTTGAGGTTGCGGAAAAAAGCGTCGATATATTCCTTCTTTTTACTTGGGACATAGTCACGCATGTATGAGTGTTCCCACATATCAAGCGCGAGAACGATATCGAGGTCAGCGAGCTGCCCGATGTGCTGCTCATCCACCCACGTCACAACGAGTTGGTCAGTGTGTGGGTCATGGTACAGCATCGCCCAGCCGACACCGCGAGTCATCGCGATTTTTTCAAACCGGGCTTTCCACGATTCGACACTACCCCACTGGCGTTCGATGAGTTCTCGAAGCTTGCCCTCGGGGAGAGCCTTTGCACCACCTTCAAGCTGGGTGAAGTAGTATTCGTGGTTACGCATTCCACCGAACTCAAACCCGAGACGCCGCTGCATTTCACTGATGGCGTAGCTATTGTTCTCAGGGTCGTGGTTGTAGGCGGCGATTTTTTCAGCAATGAGGTTTACATGCTTAACATAGCCATTGTAGAGGCCGATGTGTTCTTCAATGGTCTCTGAACAGATACCGTCGAGTGTTCCGATTTCAAATGAAAGGGGGGTGTAATGCATGTATGGGTGATTAAGGCGCTTAGAGTGCCATTGTACCACAGGGTATACTATCCGTATGGAACGTCGCATTATAGCGCGCTGGGGGAGTGTCGGAGCGCTCCTACTGCTTCTTGCTGCTTTGGTCATTGATGAAATGGGTGGGCAATCAGCTGGATTATTTGCGACCCGGTCGTCATACCTCGAGGTTACTTTTCTTGATGTGGGGCAGGGGGACGCCATCCTGATTGAGACACCAGATGGGGCGCAGGCGTTTATCGACGGTGGCCCCGATGGCACCGTGCTGCGCGAACTCTCGCGCGAACTCTCCTGGGGAGACCGCACGCTTGATCTTGTTATCGGTACTCACCCAGACAAAGATCATATTGGTGGACTCATTGATGTCCTGGCACGGTATAAGGTAGCAAGTATCTTAACCACCGAAAACACGGGGGAGACCACTGCCGCAAGTGCCT
>CALMKR010000252.1 GCA_937867625.1 uncultured bacterium
TATGGATATCGATATGCCTAATATGGACGGGTACGCCGCGATGAAAAAAATCCGTGAAGATGACTGGGGACGGACAGCCAAGGTCATCTACCTCACCAACTACAGTGACCCCGTCAATGTCTACGAGGCGGTCTCACTCAAACCTGAAGACTATATTGTAAAGGCCAGTATTGATATCAAGGAGGTGGTGAATCGGGTACGCACTGCGATGTACTAGCAATGCCACGATAGATACAATTTTATCTTGGCTTAAGAGGCGTATTAAATATACGTTGACAATTTGAAAGACGAAGACAACAAAGTAGCTGCGACTACTGGGCGTGCGTCAGCACTTTTGATTTAACGGCGGTATACACTTCTTCGTGAATAGCATCACGATTACGCAGTTCCCCACCCTCAAGACACGGCACCGTCACCCAGTTATGATTAATAGCTGCGAGATACTTGGCACAGTCCGAAACTTTGGCCTGGTCAATTTTGGCCTTACTCTCGTCATTCACCACCTTAACCCCCAGTTCTTCAACGTAGCCAAGGAGCTTATCACTTTCGTTTGGCGGCACATCAAGATAGACGGTGAGGTCTGGTCGTGGCATCCCAAATATCTCGTATTCTACATGCTCTACCCAGCGAAGAAATTCTTCTCGTGCGTCGATATCCGCAATCTTACTTCCCTGATGGAGCATCGAGGCACTCACGTAGCGGTCAAAAATAATCACCCGGCCTTCCGCAATCCATTCTTCGATCTGCTTTTTTGATTCGTAGCGGTCAGCGGCAAAAAGAATCGCAAAACATTTTGGTGGTAGGGTTGCGAGCGCAGCATTGTCACTATCTATAAACTCGTTGATAAAGTGACCAATGGTGTTTTGGTTGTAGCGTGGGAAGTCCATCTTCCCCACTTTGTACCCCTCGTTAATGAGACGATTCATGAGCATGTCCGCCTGAGTGGCCTTACCAATATTTGCACCACCGTCAACGACAATCAATTTTGATTTTCCCATAAATGTTTTTGTTATTGTACGTTACTGACCAGTACTCCCAAATCGACCTTCCCCACGCGGAGTATCATCGAGTTCCACCACCACAACGAGCGTCGGGTGTTCTACCTGCTGAATGATAAGCTGGGCGATTTTGTCCCCCGCCTTAAAGGACTGTGCCTCAGAGCCAAAATTATAGAGACCAATGAGGTACTCCCCCCGGTAGTCGGTATCAAACACACCCCCCACTGTTTTGATATGGCGTTGCATCGCAATACCTCCCTTATCCCACACGAGCGCAGCATATCCATCAGGAATTACAATCGCCACTCCTGTCTTGGCAATATAGTTTCCGCCCGGCTCAATAGTAAAATCCTCTACCGTATACAAATCCATACCAGCGTCACTGGCGTGGG
>CALMKR010000253.1 GCA_937867625.1 uncultured bacterium
TACGTAGTCCATTGGCAAAATTAAGTCCAACCTGATTATTAACCGCAATCTGGTTGGCACCAGACAGCACGAACTCGATAGGATCTTCAATAGTAATAACGGTACGTGTCGGTGTATTAATTTCACGGAGCAAGCCATAGAGTGTCGTAGTCTTTCCGCTTCCAGTTGGACCAGTTGCAATAATCAGCCCATAGGGATTATGAATCGCACGCTGTACCTGCGCAAGGTCGGCAGTAGACAATCCGAGCGCAGATAACTCGATAGCAGCGTCACTACGCAGTATACGCAGTACACAATTAGGACCAAGGTGGATTGGCACAATCGAAACTCGCACCTCAACAGCTCCGTGATTTTTTGATTGAAATGAAAAACGCCCGTCTTGGGCAATAAAGTGTTCATCAGTACGGAGCTCGGCCAATACTTTGATACGAGCAATAAGTTCTTCCTGATGTGAGTAATTAATTGTCGTTACGGTCTCCATCACGCCATCCACCCGGAACCGTATCACCAACCCATCTTTTTGAGTGCTCAGATGCACATCCGAGACCCGTTCCGCAAGCGCCGTTTCGAGTATCGTATCAAGGACTGACACGACCGAAAAGGGTTCGGTCGTCATGACTGTTTCTAAGTGAGCTCTCTCTGACTCCGGCACTGCCGTCGGTCCGCTCGTCATACAATAATCATGACACCACCCCATCCACCTCGCAATAGTTGTAAGTGTGTATCTATGCAAACTATCCACCTATGCTGTCCTAGGTAATATCAGGTTTTAACCAAACCAACTCGATTTCTCTCCAATTTTTAATCCTAGAAAATGTGACCAGGGATCTACATCTATCAGCTGACCGTCAATCTTCACTTGCAAATACTGATGAATAAATAGATTAAAAGGTACAACCCGTACCTGTATATCCGCATCAGAAAAGCAGTCACTTTTTATTAACATCGTCCGCAGGAGCTGGTTCTGCATGTTGCATGGCAAAAAACCAGGGCTTTTATGCTCGCAACTCCCAAAAGCTCGCCAGAAATTTAAAACTGTTTTAATTCTACTACCGTAGTATCTATGGGTGACGTACTCATACGCCAGGTGCAACGCTTCGATTTTTGATACAGCATTCTGTTTGATGTCTGCTACAACTGTGCGAAGATGTATAGACTCTGTCTCAGTAATACGAGCTTTTTTAAAACCCATATACGGAACGACTAGCCGTAAAACAACCCAGACGAGCAACATATAGAGAATCAAGCCGTACAGAAATAACATAGTGTTAGTATAACAAACACCAGAAAGTTACTTCAAATCACTACACTTTTCTCGTCCTCAATCTAGCAGCACTAAGCATAGAAAAAGCACCCGAATGGGTGCTTTTTCTATGTTTGCTGGGATACAGGGATTCGAACCCCAATTAAAGGCTTCAAAGGCCTCTGTCCTACCATTAGACGATATCCCAAAATATACTGGTGCTCGGCAAATGTAGCACATTTTTAGAAAAAAATCAGCTTTTCTCCCCTTGAGGTCTTCAACCTATCGCGTCATCCTCCTAAACAAAAATCTCTACGTCCAGACGCAGAGATTTTTGTTAACTGAGGTTTTAGGCCCGGGATTTCTTAAAGCAATCCATACACTTTAGATTGCTCGTATCACGTGGTGTAAACGGCAGACTGGTAATCGCACCACCACAACCGCTACAGGTCCAAGAGCCTTCAACGCGAGGCTTTGGCGCGTCGCTGCCGCCCGTGCTACCAGCTGCACTACCCTCATCGCGCTTTTTCATAAAGCAGTTACGGCAAGTAAGGCCGTCAGTGCGCTTTGGTTCAAATGGTAATTCGGTAATCTCTCCCCCGCAGGTGCTGCAGGTCCAGTGTCCTTGGTGCATATTCAAGTATTCAAATTAGGTAAATCTCGTCAAATCTCGGGTAATAACTTTTTCGTGACTCTTTTGCAGTGCGGTATCGAGATTAATCTGATGGGCATTCGCAAAACAAGCGAGTGCGTATAGTATATCACCGAGTTCCGCTTCAAGCTCCTCTGCATCCTCACTCGCTTTGCGCTTTTTGGGGCCGTACTCGTGATTGATGACTCTGGCAAACTCACCGACCTCTTCGGTGACACGAGCGAGCATCTCGTGTGGGGTCCAATAGGGCCAGCCATGGGCGGCCATCCACTCGTGAATAATCTGTTGTTCTTTGTTCATTACAACATTATATCAATTTAATATAATAAATGGATATTTTGGATGCAGGACGAGGCGGTCAAGGAAAATAATGTGAGGCGTACTTTGATGTACGATGAATATTATTTTACCGCAGACCAACAAAGTACTGCGCCAAAATTGCCATTTATTTCATGGCGGCTTTGATGAAGGCCGTGAAGACAGGATGAGGCGCAAGTGGCCGTGCTGTCAATTCTGGATGGAACTGGGTTCCAAGGAAAAATGGGTGGACCGACTTTGGCAGTTCGACCATCTCCATGAGGCGACCATCGGGTGAGGTGGCACCGAAGACGAGTCCAGCCGCTTCGAGGTCATCCACGTACTCCGGATTTACTTCGTAGCGGTGACGGTGACGTTCGGTCACGGTAGCACTCTTGTACGCAGCGTAGGCCTGTGTCCCCTTCTTTACAACGGCCTCGTACTCACCGAGACGCATGGTGCCGCCCATATCATGCTTCGCAAGCTTCTCACGCTGTTCGGGCATAATACCAATGACGAGGTGTGCGGCCTTGGGATCAATCTCTTCGGTAGATACACTATCGAGTTTCAGCACATTGCGCGCATACTCAAGCACCGCGAGCTGCATACCGTAGCAGATACCAAAGTACGGAATCTTCTTCGTACGGGCGTATTCAATAACCTTGAGCTTGCCTTCGATACCAGTCTTGCCGAAGCCACCCGGAACGAGGATGCCGTCGAAGGTATCAAGGTCTTTGAGAGACTTCTTACCCGTTTCAAAATCAACGGACGAAAGGTAGGTGATTTCAGCTTTGGTACCAAGTTTGTACGCAGAGTACTTTAGCGCTTCAAGTACTGAAATGTATACATCCGAGAGAACAAAGTCCCCAGAACTAAAGTACTTACCTACAACCGCAATTTTGGTCACTGACTTGGTGGTCTTCGAGCGGTTTACAAACTGCTTCCAAGCTTTGAGGTCACTTGGCTTTGGTTTGAGGCCAAGGATGTTGCAGAGGGAACTCGATACACCCTCTTTTTCAAAGTGGAGCGGAATATCATAAATACTCCGTACATCAGGTGCTGATATCACATGCTCGGGACGCACATTACAGAAGCGTGAGAGCTTCTCCTTGCGCTTCTGATCAATTGGTTCGGTACTCCGGGCAATAATCAAGTCGGCAAACACGCCGGCACTGTTGAGTGAGCGAACCGCAGTCTGCGTCGGTTTCGTCTTCATTTCACCAATACTGCCTGGTACCGGGAGATAGGACACCATGACGACCGCCACATCCTCAGGCGCTTCACTCTTCATCATGCGGACTGCTTCGAGAAAAAGGACGTTTTGGTATTCGCCAACCGTCCCGCCGATTTCGGTAATCACCACATCAGCCTTCGATGCCGTACCAGCTTTTTTGATACGGTCGATAACTTCTAGTGGAATATCAGGCACCACCTCGACATTGCGTCCGCCGTATTCGAGATTGCGCTCCTTCTTGATGACCGAGAGATAGACACTACCAGTGGTCATGTAGTTGATGGCTGGTAAGTCAATATTAAGGAAACGCTCGTAGTTCCCCATGTCTTGGTCGGTCTCGAGACCATCCTTGAGCACAAAACACTCACCGTGTTCGGTTGGATTCATCGTACCCGCATCGACGTTGATGTAAGGATCGACTTTCAGTGCCGTCACTGAGAGCCCCCGACCCTGGAGTGTAAGCGCAATTGAGGAAGACGAAATTCCCTTCCCAACACCACTCATGACCCCGCCGACAATAAAGATGTACTTGGGACGTTTCGGCTGTTTCTGCTGCGTGCCAGTCATCTTCTTGGTCGTGCGGGTAGTCATAGTAGTTGTTTTAGTGAATTAAACGCGCAAGTAGCGGGTGATGGCCAAAATACTTGAGACAAGCCCGAGCCCCACACCGATACCGACGATGGTCAAAAAGAGTGTGCCGAAGTTGTTAACGAAATAGACATACAGGTCAAATTCAAAGAATTCAGCGGTAGCCGGACCAATCCAAATCATAATTGGATAGAGGATAGCGAGTGCGAGGATACCAGAGATAACCCCGTACATGACACCCTGGAGCATAAAAGGACCACGAATGAAAGCGTTACTTGCACCCACGAGACGCATGACGGAGATTTCTTCACGCGCTGTGTAGATAGCAAGACGAATCGTATTAAAGGTAATGAGAATGGCCGCGATAATGAGGACCACCATGGTGATAGTAGTCGCCCGTTCCACCGCATTAACAATCTTTGTAAGCGTTTCAATAGATTCTTTGTTGTTGGCGTAGTTCACCTCGTCGATAAGTGCGGTTTCGGTTGTCTCCATCGCTTTTTGTTCATCAAGGAAACCAGCGATACTTTCGTACTGTGACGTATTTTTAGCACGGATAGCGATAGTGGCACCGAGCGGGTTCTCACCAAGCTCTTCAAGCGCCTGCATGGCGACACTATCGTTTTGGTTCTTGAGGCGGTACTCAGTGAGCGCATCCTCGCGTGAGGTATAGCGGACTTCAGCCACGTCCGGTAAGGCTTCGACTTTGGTCTTGAGGGCATTAATCGCCGTCTCGTCAGCGGTAGTTACGAAGTAGACGTTGATATCAACTTTCGACTCAATGTTCGTGAGAGAAGCCGTGAGGAGCTGATCAAGAAGCATCGTCGTGCCAATCACAAAGAGTGCTACGGTGATCACAAAAATAGACGCCAAAGACACGTAGGCGCTACGCCAAAAACCTATAAATCCGGACCGCACAATTCGTCGAAGACTAGTCACCATACACCAATTTATAGCATGTACTTACCACTTTCGTCGTCCCGAATTATCCGACCACCATCCATGGTGATAACCCGACGACCAAGTTCATCAATGACACCCTTGTTGTGGGTGGTCATCACGACGGTAGTACCAAGGTCATTAATTTTCTTCAAAATCTGCACCACCTCGTAAGTCGCAATTGGGTCGAGGTTTCCCGTTGGTTCATCCGCAATGATGATGTCTGGCTGATTCACAATCGCGCGCGCAATCGCGACACGCTGCTTTTCTCCTCCGGAGAGCTCACCAGGAAAATTCCACGCCTTATCAGCGAGGTCAACCAGCGAGAGGGCTTGGGGGACATTCTCCGCAATCTCTTCGTCACTCCGACCATTGGCCTCCATCGCAAAGGCGATGTTCTCGTAGGCAGTCTTGTTAGGGAGGAGTTTAAAATCCTGGAACACTGTACCAATCTTGCGACGGTAATGTGGAAGCTTTGATCTCGGGATGCGGTGAATATCGAGCGACTCAAAAAAGACGTTGCCGTGAGTTGGCTTGTCTTCGGCAATGATCATCTTAAGCAAGGTGGTCTTGCCGGCGCCAGAGTGACCGACTATCGAGACAAATTCTTTTGGATCTATCTGGAAGGTAACCTCTTCAAGCGCTGCTTGCCGTCCATCGTTGTAGAGCTTTGAGACTTTATCAAAATAAATCATATAACGTGTTTATTTTACGTTACTTCCTCCTTCGCGTCGAGGAAAACCTGTATATCGCCTGCTAATACTTGGTCGATTTGGCGTACTTCCACACCCGTACGATGGTCTTTGACCAGCTGGTATGGATGGAGGACATACGACCGAATCTGGCTCCCCCACTCTATCTTCACCATCTTCTCAACGGAGAGACCCTGTACCTCGCGCTTGTGCTGGGCTTCACGGAAGGCAAAAAGCTTACCGGCAATGAGTGAGAGAGCGCGTTCGCGGTTCTGCTGCTGACTGCGTTCGGTTGAGACATGGACCGAGATGTTGGTCGGTATATGGGTGATACGCACGGCGGTCTCACGCTTGTTCACGTTTTGCCCACCGGCACCACCCGAGCGAGCAAAAGAAATCTCAAGCTCGTCCTCAGGAATCGCAACCGCGGTGAGGTCTTCGATAGCGGGCGACACTTCCACCAAGGTAAACGAGGTCTGCCGCTTACCGTTACTATTAAATGGTGAGATGCGCACGAGGCGGTGGACACCGGACTCACCCGCGAGGGTGCCGTAGGCATTTTTGCCCGTGATTTCAATTACGACATTGCGGTAACCGCCGTGATCGTTTTCATTACTATCAAGTTCGGTCACACTCCACCCCCGTCCTTCGGCATAACGCCAGTACATCTCGCGGAGCATGCGAGCGAAATCTTCGGCATCGTCCCCTCCCGCCCCAGCGACAATCGTGATCACCGCCGGATTGCGGTCGTACTTCCCCTCACCTGAGGCTTCGGCCTTGAGGTCTTGGAGTTCCTTAATCATGGTCTGTGCTTTCTGGCTGTCTTGCCAAAAATCTGGCTGCAGCATGGCAGCTTCAATCTCGGCGATACGGGTAGTCGGGTCGGACATAGTGGTTAGAGTATAGCAAATTTCTCCAAAGGCGGGTAAAGTCGTAATTGACCACAGCGACAAACGTGTTACGTATCACGTTTGTCCTTCTCTACAATTTTCTTCTAAAATTTGAGCCAATGCCCAGGCTTGAACTGGGGACCTGACGCTTACGATGCGCCTGCTCTACCAACTGAGCTACATTGGCTTCCTCAAACTACGTCCCCTATAGTAGTACAGCTCACATTTGATTTCAAATGATTTTTTGGTATGATACGTGGGCTTCGAATTAAACGAGCAACTGACCAGGGCAACGACGATGACGTCACACGTCGTCGTTGCCCTGGTCTCCCTAAGCCAATGTAGCTCAGTTGGTAGAGCACATCCATGGTGGAGTCAAAAAGACTCTTGCCCACAATATTGGAAACGATATCGTGAATCCCGAATAACGGTTAATAGCCAGACATGGCCAAGACCGTGGCGACACTCTCGCCCGAACGACTGACAAGGGTTGCTATGTCGAAAGATATGCAAAAGATACAGTCTAGCCCTTAGATAATGAAGAAGAAAAAAACTAAGGTAAAATCGAAGGATGAGGTCTCCAGTTCGATCCTGGACATTGGCTCAACAAGAAAAGACTCCCCTGCGGGAGTCTTTTCTTATTGCCTAATCATCAATACTGGTTTTGGCATCACCGCTCCACTAGGCATCAAAGTACCAGAATCTTCAGGTACCGAAGTTGCCATCTGAAAACCTAGTGTCTCGTAAAAAGCAATAGCCTGCTCATTGTACGGTAATACATGGACAACTGTTGGTTTATCTGCCGCTAATACCTTCTGTGCTTCTGCCCAGAGGGTTTTACCGACACCTCGTGATTGATACTCAGGATCAACATAAAAACTCAGTAATTGATTGAATTCATCTTCTTCTTGCACATCACAAAATCCAATCACTGTGTCATTTTCCTTAGCAATGAATTGTCTGTGGTTAAGATTTGGAGCATGCTCAGACAACCGTTTCACTTCAGCAGTAATTGCCTCTTCCTTTAGATACGGAGCGTAGTCACTTTCGATATCATCAGCAGTGATACCAATTTCAATATTTGGATAATTTTTTAGAGCGGCTTTGTATTGCACATGCAAACACGCTTCGTAATCCTCAGGGGTACTCAGTGTGATAGTAATGCCAGGTGCTTGTTCAATTGATTTATTCATCTTACTCACGACCTTTTATCACTAAATATCCCAGCACCCCTACCACTGCCCCGCTAAGATTAAAGATGAGATCGAGCATAGCGTTCGCATAACCACCCACACCATTATTCTCAATGGACACCGCAATCAAGAACTCCATGATTTCATTGAGTCCACTGATACCAAGTGAAATCATGGCAGCTGCGAGCACAACCAGGAAAGTATGTCCCTTGATACCTAGTGGGACCCGCAATGTGTGATACGCCATCATCGCCACGAGACCATAGAGGTACGCATGGACCACTTGGTCGTATTTAAGGATGTAGAAGTCACCACCGAGATCAAGAAACGGGTAGATCTTGTAGGCAAACAAGACCCCATCAACCGTCTGTACTGCCCCACCCGCGACATGCATGAGTCCCCAGACTGAGAGCAGCCAAAGCATCCATACCGGAAACTGTGTCGAGCGCAGGGTCGCAAACACGCCAGCGAAAATTGCGACAATCACCGCCACGTAGATAACAAATTCGAGATTGAGGTCACGAGCGAAATAAATACCACCAAGGATAAGGTACAGGGCTGAAAATGTGACGACTGGGATAAGGGATTTTGTCATATTTAATGTATTAATTGTACTACATCACGAATATTAGAAATTTGGTAAGTCGCTGCTGTGATATCCTGACTGAGTCCATTATCAAAACCAATGACCTCTATGCCAGCGGCTTTGGCCGCCTCGATGCCTGCCGGAGAATCTTCTACCGCTATCGCCGAACCTGGTTCTACACCGAGAGTATCAAGAATGACGAGATACCCTTCTGGGTCTGGCTTCCCCTTTTGCACATCATCACACGACATACTCATGGCTATATGGTCTCGCAGATTAAAGCGGTCAATGACAACATCGACCTGGGCGCGAGTGCTACCAGAACAGATAGCAATTTGGTGGATGTGGGCTAGCACATGAATCAACGCCGCAATTCCGTCTGTAGCCGCCACTTCATTTTTGAGTCGATGGTTGTACCGGGCAAACTGTTGTTCAAGCACTGTATCGAGGAGCAAGTTTGAACCGGTTCGAGCGATGATTTCGCTATAAAACTCATAATCTGAGATA
>CALMKR010000254.1 GCA_937867625.1 uncultured bacterium
AGTTTGTCTTGTTTATCTTCGATAAAACTTTCAAGAGTATCAACTAATTCACTAGAAGAAAGATCAAGTAACTCCAGTAGAGTCACCTCATCCTCCTTCTTTAATAGTTCACATAAATCATTAAAGGTCATTATTAGGACTCCGATCTAGAGCAGCAACTACCATCATAGCATACTTATTATCTGTAAGTAGATACTCTAACTCAGAAGAAGTTAATGTTACTGATTGTGGTCGTTGGTTTGATTTATGTAATCCACAAATCATTTGACCTATATTAACTTTATAGGTTGTATTTGTAGTCTCTTGTTGTGTTCTTCGGATAGTAAAATTAAAGTTCATTTCTTAAAGTTACTCACAATTCTTTGGCCAAATAGAAAACCAAATGCAATATTAGCACCTTCTAATGCCAATGCTTGAACAGTGGTAGGTACAGTAGGCACATAAAGAGACACAATCCCGCCAAGGATAACAATCCCTGCCATGATATACCGAGAACTTGCACGCAAATCCACAACCCACTGACTAGGAGTACCACCAGGATTGTCCAGGGCAGCAACAACTTGCATACGTTTAATCTCTTGCTCATCAAGTTGTAGTTGTTCAGCTACTGTAGTTGGTTTTACACCTCCTAACTTAGTAGTGATGACTTGTTTGATCCCCTCAACACTGGCAGGAATCAGTGCTGAGAGTAGTGTGGTTAATAGCATACTCATTTACGGCATCCAATGAAATAATTGATTGTCTAATTCTTGGGCAAGAATGTTATTGATTGTCCTAGCCACCTCGCGGATTTCCCATTGGGCATGTTTATCTGCACGAAGTTTGATGAAGTCCAACCATGCTTGGAAATTACCTGTAACAATCAATTCAGTTGTGGTTGCTTCTGGTAGAACAAAGCGTGCGTCTTCTTTCTTAACTCCTCTGCTTAGTAGATGCTTATATAGATCCAAACATTTCTGATAGTGGTCATGTACTTCTTGAACATACTCACCATCAGCAGGATTAATTGGATTAATAAACCCAGCTTTATCTTCTTTACAATATCGCTGTGATCGTTGTAGAAAGTCTAAGTGCTTTGACCTTACGAATTGGTGACTACACACCCGACTAATACCAGAGATATGGAAAGTAGCGTGTGCAAAGCGCAAAGTTGCCAAATGTCCTTTATCCTTACAGCTAACTGCACGTTTGATGCAAGCTTGAGAGTCAGTGCTAGATGAATAACAAATACCAGCACACTTACCAATAAACTCCAAGGAGTTAGGAGTGATATTAAGAAGCTCGACATTCACCGATTATCTCCCGATCCTTGTAAAGTGTTCTCTGCTTTCCTGCGGCGTAGCTTGTTATGGTTGATAAGTAAGATGTCTTCAGGTTCATACCCAATTGCGTCACATAGTCGTGAAAGGTACCAGAAACAGTCACCCAATTCATAGGCAAGATCTCCAATATTTAAATGACCGTCCCTAATTAACTTCTTAACTTTACCTGCGACTTCTCCGGCTTCGGACGTAAGGCCGAGGGATAGGTAGTAGAGTTCAAGATCAGATCCTGTACCCGCTTCTGGATAAATCGCAACTTCTGCTGTTGCTTCTGTGTAGTCATTGAGTCGCATATAAATGTTCTATGATTGTTGGTCTTTGAATAAATCTCCCTGCACTGGGAGTGTGGCTGGGTGAAGTGGTTGGTTGAGTTCGGCATGAGTAATAAGAACGTTAAGATAATCACGCGCTTTATATAAATCTTTGAGGCCATCTTTATCCCGCCACCTTACAACATATTTACAAATATTTCCTTCACAGAAACCTGCTGCATTCGCAAGCAAGGCATCAATAAGAATTGTTCCAGCATAATGTTTAGGACTGTTCATAGCGTTCTTTCAAGTAATCAAGAGAGATGAAACATTCATCAAAGGAACCATTATTAACGCGATGTGCCATCAGGATTCCGCGGAAATGGTTATTACCTTGTGGTCCTAGATAATCTTCATCATGTTCATAGCAGCTACCGGCAATAATGCAAGTAATAGTAGAACCATCTGGTCGTTTACCGTAGGCGACTTGCTTTCCCTGCTGATGTCCGGCAATGCAAGACATGTGTAACTTAGACACCATAGCGGAAGCAGTAGTAGCGGCTCGTCCCAAAACCCCAGTAGGGAAGTAATGACTATAAGCAATGCCATCAATAAAGACTGGACTAAGGAAATCATGTACTTCCCAGTCGCCATAAGGTAAGTCCGTAGTACTGATGAGACCTTCGAGTTTTGGATCATCATTGATAGCCCTGTTAATACGATTTTCATGGTTGCCTAGTAACATCACTTTCCGTGGATGATACTGTTTCTTTTTTTGAAGTTTAGCTACAGCATTGTACTGATACAATGGAGTGAGCAAAGCAGACATAGCTTCTTGAGCTGCTGCAATATCTTTAGTATATCGTCGCCCTTCAAAAGATTTCTTACCTACATCATAGCTAGAGAGACTAGGCATATCCGCGAAATCGCCTAGATGAATAATAACTTCTGGCTGTTTCTCGACAATGTATTTACCAATGTTATACAAGAATGTGAAGTCTTGGCCATCTTTACATTGTGTGTCTGGAATAATTAAATGTTTGGTCATTTTCCCTCATTTAACCATGATTGAATTTGTTCTACATCTTTGATAGAACACCAACGAAATCCAAACTTATCTGCCCACTTCGCGTGGCTATATTTAGTCCCGCCACAAAGCTTATTAGGATTGTCGAAGACAAACCGCAGATCTAGGTCTGGATATTGCTGTTTAAGTAGCACATACTTATGCCGTTCTTGGTGATCGCTTAGATAGCCCTTGGTTTCGATAAGTAGCCCATTAAGACAAGTCCAATCGACAGTATAAACGTGCTTAGATTCAGGAACAATGTAGGGGATTTTCGTAATCTCGTAATCATACTCTGCCTGATTCGCGATAAGAATTTCCTCAAATTTCATTTCCAATTTACTGCGACGTTTCTTCTCACTCATACTTAAATAACTTTGCAAATTTAATTACATTTGGATAGTCCTCTCGTGGACAAATTGCAATTGCAATTTCTTGATTATCAAGTGCACCCTCTGTAACTATAGTGATTTCAGGTATATCTTCTTTAATTTTATTAAATTCCTTTTGGTTTACCTTAATTATACACTTTCTGAAGGAGTTTGAAATCCACTCTTTGTATTCAGGAACATCCTTAAATTTAAGATGTGCCATTAAAGTTCCATGAGCAACTGATAAGATCTGATGTCCAGAATCAACGGTATCCAAAACGGCAATATATAATTTAAGCATTTACCAAATCCAATGCTGATTGTTTACGTGCATAGTTTCCACTATTATTAATACGATCTAGTTCATGTGTAACAACAGGAGACTCACCAATATCAGAAAGAAAAGCATCAAAAGACTCAAATTTAAATTGAATTCCACGCCCACCATAATTATGATAGGACCTAGATTTTGGATTGGTACATCTTTGTTTTGCGTCAGTATATGCTCTATACTCTTTTGGAAATAGTCCAGCAAGTTTACTACGTCGTTTACGCTCACTCATAGTTTCAATCTATCTAACATATATTGTATCTTTTGCTGTAAATCTGAAGGATCTTTTGGAGAAAAAATACGTCTATTAGAACATTCATGTCTATGTGCAGCAAGTAGGATGTTTTTAAAATCGGTCAAATCAGATTCATGTTCTAGTACAATTGTAACTGGAGCAAACTGTTTATTAATTTTCATACGTTCACCAAATCCAATGCTGATTTCTTGTGTGAGTAGTTTCCTTGGAAATCCCACTGGCAGGGATACCAAACATCAGAATCTTCGTCATAATATGCACCATTTATGTAGTCTTGGTAAAAAATGTCATAGATTCTAACGTCGCTTCCACCACGGGTTTTAACTCGTTTGGTATAATCAATTCTGAATTTTTCAGGTAATGTGCCCATGTTACTCCTTCTTCTTGACATATCCAAAGACATACTCCATTCATTAGGAATCGTTGTGGATCATCATATTTATTATAGACAAGATCAAATAGATCCTGTTCAGTCTCTGCGGAACTTAGGTATTTCTTGGATTTTACAGGGCCAAGACCAGCAATACCAATAATATTGTCGGTAACATCGCCAACAAGCATTTGTTCATAGAATCTGCGAATCCCACTTTCTTTTGTAGTTGTTGTGAATTCTGCGGCTTTAGTCCAAGTAGCTGTGCCGATTTCCCATGAGTAATGTCCACCTGGAATCATCTTTAGATCTTTGTCAAGAGAAATAATAATAGAGTCGTCTGTCTGATTAATTCCTAAGAGATCATCAGCTTCATAATACTCTTGCATCTTAGCTTTCCACTCAAGTATTAGAAATTCTTTGCAGTCTTCTAACCATCGTGGCGGCTCTTGGTCTTTGCGATTAGCCTTATATTCTGGATTAATTTCTTTTCTAAAGTTTGATTTACCTGTCAAGTATGCTATATATGTATCAGCATTTACTTGAGTGAGCAATTCGCGCATTAGATTGTCTGTTCGATGAATCGCGACATCTAGTTGTTCATTTTCAGCACTAGCCGCACATCTATAGGCTACTAAGTCTCCATCAATTAATGCGATCATACTTTCATCTTATTAGTATATGCCCCAGCGCCTGTTACTTTAATAGCTTGTGGGCTGAAAGCAAATCTAGTATCAATGCCCCCACAACGGGGGCACTTGACACCAGTGGTTTCTTGTGATAAGGCTTCCCAATGTAGGCCGCATTCACGACAACTGAAATCACGTAGTTTTAACATAAATTCTCCGAAGATGTGGGTCTAAGGTCTTCATCCCACTGCCTAGTTGCCACTCCTATTACCTCACTGTTAGTTGGATGGTAATAACCAAGTACTAGGTTTTCCGTTGATCAGGCGGCTGTTCTTTAATTAGACAGGAATATCGTCGTCAGTGTTTAGTGTTGGTAGATCCGCGAGGGGTGTAATACCAGTATCTAGACCAAACACA
This sequence comes from uncultured bacterium, assembly GCA_937867625.1. GTDB lineage: Bacteria > Patescibacteriota > Minisyncoccia > Phycocordibacterales > UBA918 > OLB19. The sequence continues at coordinate 5,014 of CALMKR010000254.1, forward strand.
TACGACTCAAATTCCTTTGCACAAAAGATTACATCAGCCGCAGTTGCTTTCTTAATAGCACCAGTACCATTCATATAATCAATTGCAGAGGAAATGCTAGATTGGCGTACAATGTATACCTGCTTCTTTGCACGCTCCTCAGGAGTTTCGTAGGTGCTTTTGGGGGCTACGTTAGCCTTACCAGGAGGAACTGCGTTAGAAGTGTCTACAGAGGTACTAGTGACTGCTTTAATCCAGTCCCAATAGCCCTTTTCATTCTTCTCCATGTCAATAGTGTAAATTTCACCATTCTTTGCATCAACTAATGTCTTATAGACAACTGGATTAGTGAAAGACATAAGCTTCTTGGAAGACACTTGACCCTTCGCAAGATCCTTGAAAGCGATTTCTGCTTGCTTGTATTTACCTTTGTCTTCTACGTTAGCGTTGATGAATTGAATTTGAATTTGCATATATTTCCTTAAATAATAGTTCTAAGTTTAAGACCACTTTGTTTAGTCTGGTCTTTTGCGATTTGTAAAGCTACTGCTGTAGGGACTAAAGACCTACGCGGTTGATGCTTGGTTTTTAATTCTTTATCTAAATAATACCTTCCATTTTTTATCTGACCATTTAGGTACTTAAAGATGCAATTTTGCACATACCAACTGGGACACTGTAACTCTTTTGCAATTACTTCTACAGATTTATTTGGAAATGTATTGTAAAGATCTATTGCATCTAATTCTAGATTAGAAAGTATCTTTGATCTGTACATATATTATACAGTAGTTTTCATAAATGTCAACTAACTTCCTCTAGATCTTTTAGATTTGGTCCAACAGAAACTTCACCCAACATTGGTAGGTTCCAATCAATTCCATATGCTTTGGTAATGTTCTGTGGCAAATCTTTAAATACATCTAGAAAGATCTCTTTAACCGTTGATACCTCGTCGTCGGGTGAGTCGGATGAAATACTATCGTGAATAGTACTAATAAGCTTACTACGGAGATTATACTTAGCAAAACGGGCAGCAGTACTAACCCTAGCAACAGCCATAACGTCAGCTCCAAGACCCTGGTTAGGGTAGTTAGTAATTTCATATTCTGAATATTCCATACCTCCATTTTTAGGATACTTTTTGAATTGATATGACCGACCTAACGGTGAACGTAATTTACCAGTTGCATTCACTTCTTGTAGGTACTTCATGTGAGTAGCGTACAGATCTTTGTATTTTGAATAGTACTGGTCAATTACATCTTGCCAGAACTTCTGCGACTTACTGACAACCATAAAGTCAGGATCGCGGCTATATGCAAACGCAGGCCCGCGGTAGATCCAACGAAATAAAAATACCTTGGCGATCAGCCGTGAAGGTAGATTAAATTTCGTTTGATTGTCAAGGTGAATATCAAATTTACTTGGATCATTTACAACATTGTGCCACTCTTCGATTCCATTTTTGTCTTGACTTAGAAAAAGATATGTGCACCACTCTAAGCTTTTTGCATCGACGTTTACGATTGGCATGTTTTAATATCAAATTCTAAATATGTAATGGGACGTGTTTCTTCATCATCCATGACATGTGTTTGAATAAACTTTGCGATATCCCATTGCATATCACATAGGCTATCAGCATCTGACTCAACGACACATTTTAAAGTAACTACACAATCGTATTTCATAGGAACCTACTCTCGCACAGGCGCTTCCCGATTGGTGGAATGTTCTGACCGTTTGGATTAGAAGACGCAACCCGTCCCGTTACCGCAACACATTGGTTATACGAGGGATGCAAGTAATCGCCCCAATGCATTTCCTCCATTTTCTTAGGCAAACCTTTTAGATATGTACCATTCATCTTCTCCAACTTCGCACGTTCTAGGATCAAATCAATGAGCTTCTTCGCGTACTTATTAGGTTTTAATGAACGGAGTACAGGTTCTGCTACTGAAAGGTTGTCTTCACCGGAAACTTGTAAAGGTTCAACCAACCGCTGGAAGACATTAGGGTATTCCATGTTTTTGTATTTTGTTTGGCCTGCTCTAGCACCAGTTTTAAACACTCCGATTGGCACTTGATGTTCGCGGATAATAGTTCCACCATAGAGGATTGCAGATTTTTCATTGTTTGAATTCCAATTTACTTTAAAGTCAACAGCTTCATTTAGTTGCTGTTCAATCCGTAGAATCTGTTCATCATACTGCTCTGATAATTCTAAAGACTTTTGTTTGTTATACTTCAGACCATTCCATTCCATTTCTAGTAGAACCGGTAGGTCTAACATGTGTAATCTGAAAAGACGATATAAATGTTTATACTCACCTTCAAACATTTTCATGTGTGTCAGGTATAGGTCATGTGTAATCTCCACATCATTAATACAATATTCTTCTAATTCATCCATTGGAATCTGATCAGTATCAATTCCATTGTCCCAATAGGTTTCCTTAATGTAATCTTGTTTAGGATTTAATCCACGTTTTTGACAGGACTCTGATAGATTGGGGAATTTCCAAGTTTGATTACTAAATAGAAACTCAGCATACTGAGGATCAAACATACGAGTCCCGAACTTAGGGATAAAGCCAAACTCACGCCTAGCCCAAGACAAATCAAACTTGAGATTAAAGCCAACAAGCAACTTAGCAGAAGACAGAATTTCATTTATACGGCCAACGTCCCAAGGCTTTTTGAAACTCAATAGCTGCGTTGAATCTTCGGAAATAACTTTTATTACTAGTAAGCATACATAGGTCTCTGGGTCATAAACGTTACAACTATTTTTAGTAGAACCTTCAAAGTCAAATACAACTATTGACATTTATTTGATACACATTCTGTTAAGGCTTCCTTACAAATAAAACCATCTCCATCTTTATCAATATTTATGGAAGATTCTAATCTATAAAGTCTACTCAATTCTGAATAAATTTTATCTGTTGGATAATCTTCATCCATCCAATTTTTATTTAAATATCTATCAATCCAATCTAATTGAGAATAAGCTGTATCCACAATAAATCCTTAGCAGCAACATTGGTTCTTAATATCAGCAGGAATAAACTCAGTTAGTTCCCATTCCTTAATATGTGGATTCGCAAGTACCACATCCGCGGATTTCAGGTGTAGCATAACTTCACGCTCAGCATCATCTTCAGTCTTAGCTAAAACAGTAATAGTTACTTGGATGTCAAAAGTTTCCATGATTATTTATCCTCAACGTCACTACAATAATTAGTTTTTGTATCTACAGTTGTGCCTTGTACAATCTGCATGAAGACTGGCCGATCAAAGAAAGGCTCTTGTGATTCTAGATAATTAGCAAGCGCACGTCCAACAATTACACGATTATTTAGGCTAAGTGTGGTATTACGAATGACCTTAGCAATATCCATCATATGTTTGCGACCAAATCGTTTATATTTTTCTGCCATCATGCAACAATCCAATAATCATTGTGATTACACACAATTGTTTCATATCCATCATACTCATCAATTTTAAACTGTGTTCCAATGGGAATCCATTCAATTTCTAAATCTTTAGCACCACCATTATAAGCATCTGGATATTCAATATCAGCTAACTCGACTAACTCAACACCTGTTTTTCCTTGTTCAATTGCTTCAACAAATTTAGGGTTATATAATTTAGTTTCATCCTCACTCCAACTAGACCATCCAGCACCATATCCCGGTGAGTATAGTATAGCTACTTTTCCATTCTTAATAACTTTTTCCATTAATTCTCCTCAATATCTTTATATCGTGCAATCTCTGGTTGAATTAAAACATCCATACGGCCATG
>CALMKR010000255.1 GCA_937867625.1 uncultured bacterium
GGGTGCATAAATATATGGTATTATTTACCTATGAAAATACAATCTATCCGTATTACCATCCAAGATGTAGAAACAACTGATAACATTAAGGTTGTCGCTGGCTTTACTGATGTATTCTTAGATCACGGAGAAATCATGTTAGACGATGAGAATAACCCAAAACTCACCGAAGACGGACTCCCCCAACCAAAATACGAAAAGATAAGTGCCACCTGGCTCATGTCTAACAACGTAGTCTTTAAAAAAGAGATACAAAAGATGGTAATAACCATGATTACCCAGCACGATATAGATAAACGTAAGGAAAATGGCGAAACTATTGCCCTCCCAGACGATTTAGGACTAGGTATGAGTAAGTCAAAGAAAGGAAAGAACGTAACAAAGGCTAAAAAGCGTAAATAAATGGCATCAGAAAATGCAAAACAAGCTGCACGTAAAGTTATAGAAAACGTAAGAAAAGGGAAACGTGTTAATTTAGGTAATATCCTACAAGAAACTGGGTACTCAAAAGCTACCTCAGTTATTCCTAGTAAAGTAACTAGAACAAAAAGTTTTCAATCAGAGATTAGTACTTTTGTAGAAAAGCTAGAAAAAGAACGCGACAGAATCGTTTCTGCCATGTCTGTAAAAGACCTAGACGTAGTTCAGTACCAACATTTAGCGAGCGCAACCGATACTTTGACTAAGAATATTCAACTATTAAGTGGTAAAGAAACAGAGAGAGCGGGGGTAACTATCAATGTAATGAACTATGACGATAGTAAATAGCTTATGGGAAAACTTACTATTATTGATGGTAAAAAAAAGTGTACTAAATGCTTAGAAATTAAAGAGACGACAAACTTTGATTTTTTTACTGACCCTCGATATAAAAAGAAATATATTGCTAGTAAATGTAAAGCCTGTACAGTAAAGGCGACTTATGTTTGGAGAAAGAAAAACCCAAGATTAACTAGTTTGGGGAGACAAAGATGTAATGCAAAATTAAAACTTTTAGTTATAACAAAATATGGCAAAGATGAATTACCTGTTTGCCATCATTGTGGATTTAATGATGTGAGAGCTTTATGTATAGACCATATAAATAATAATGGAAAAGAAGATAGAGCTAAACTGAGAGATAAGTATTTTGCCGGTTCTGTTTTTTATAGATGGTTACGTGATAATAACTATCCAGAGGGATACCAAACACTTTGTGCGAATTGCAATCTTATAAAAGAAATAGAGCGTAGAAATATATGGAAGTAACTGTGCCTCACGCATTTAAACCGAGAAGCTACCAGCTTCCATTACTTAAAGCCTTAGATAGCGGTGTTAAAAGAGCTATTATCGTACACCATCGTAGAGCAGGAAAAGATAAAGTTTGCTTTAATTATATGATAAAAGCAGCTTGCCAAAGGGTTGGAACATATTTTTATTTTTTACCTACACGTATACAAGCTAAACAAGTCATCTGGGACAACATCGACAATGACGGATTTAAAATGATAGACCACATTCCGAAAAGTCTTGTCGCAAATATAAACGCCACAGAATTAAAAATTACATTGATTAATGGTAGCGTAATTCAATTGATGGCAGCCGATATTTTTGATAAGAGTGGTGTTGGTACTAACCCGATTGGTGTCGTATTTTCTGAGTATTCTATCCAACGGCCTGAGATATGGAACTTTGTGCGGCCGATTCTCGCCGTAAACGGTGGCTGGGCTGTCTTTAACTTCACTCCTCGCGGTCAGAACCATGCGTTCCAGCTACTTGAAATGGCAAAAGGACTGCCTGATGATTGGTTCACACAAGTATTATCAGTTGATGACACTGGCGTATTAACTGGAGAAGACATCGCACGAGAGCGAAACGAAGGTATGAGCCAAGCGATGATAGATCAGGAGTTCTATTGTAAGTTTATCGAAAGTGCTACTAGCTTTTTCAAAGATATTAACGAAGTTTGTACTGTCCAAGATGAAGATTGTAATCCAATACGGCTATATCAGATGGGGGTAGACCTCGCACGTAAGGTAGACTATACAGTTATTTCGATTATAGACCTCAATACGTTCGAGCAAGTATACCTAGAACGCTTTAATCAGATGGACTGGGCATTACAAAAGGCCAAAATAGAAGCTGTTTATATCAGATATGGACGTCCAAAAGGCTTTATAGACGCTACTGGGGTCGGCGACCCGATTATGAACGACCTTGCAACCCGTGGGGTGAACCTCGAACCATACATTTTCACCGAGCAATCACGTAAAGACCTGCTCACTAACCTGACTTTGAAGATGGAACAACGCTTAATCAAGCTCCAAGACAATGAGTTTCTCAAGAAAGAACTAGATTATTTCCAGTATGAGCTAGGAGTAAACGGTAAATTAAAGATTAAAGTGCCAGATGGTTTGCATGACGACACTGTTTTTGGGACTGCTCTATCAGTTTGGGAACTTCCACATAAGCCATTACGAGTGAATCAGATGACACAATCCTATCAAACTCCAGGTGTAGCGCCAATGAATATAGAGTGGGGCTTTTAGTTGTCCACTGGTGCCTATTGCATATGTTATAATGTTCTGAAACAACTATGGAAAACTCTTTAATAATTGATGCGTACAAGTACGATAAAGAAAGCAGCAAGACTTTTAAGGAACGCCGACTCAACCAATGGAACGAGAATTACTATCTATCACGTGATAAAGTCCTAACCAACCGTCTTACACAACGTCAGACCGTAAATATCCCAATTATCCGTGAATCTATTGACACCTGGATTAGTAAGATAGACGAAACCCCTGACTTAACCTTTGAATCACGGGGTAATGGTGCAGATGATGAAGACCAAGAGCTACTCGTCAACGAGATGTGGCAGTATTTCAAGGACGCTGAGAAGCTAGAACAAAAGGATAACCTCGATAAAAAGGTTGTAGGACTACAAGGACGCTCATTTAAGTTCCTGTATTGGAAAGATAACCAGGTAAAACTTGATATTATCGACCCGTATGACATTGATATTGACCCGAGAGTGAACCCGTTTGACATAGACACCGCTAGTTTCGTCAATCACAAGCACATTTACATCCCGTTGCGTAACGTATTAGCAAATAAAAGCTACGATACTGCCGCTAAATACCAATTAAAAGCCTACCTCGATACCAAACGTGGTATTTTAGCTGCCTCTAATACTGATGAAGAAGACCAAAAGCGAAAGGAACGGCTCGAAACCCTTGGAGTATCTAACTTTGATGAGTACCGAGCCAGTGATGTGATGGTAGAAATCACCCGGTCATACAAAATGATGTGGAGTGATACGGAAAAGCGTTTTGTGCGTCACCTCATTGTGATTGCGATGGACTCAGTGGTTCTATACTGTAAGCCATTGGTTGAAGCGATTGGTATTGATAGATTGCCTATCCCTACCTGGGCAAGTAACCCTGATATTAACGACTTTTGGAGCGATGGTATTGCCGATAACGTGCGAACAGTCAATAAAGTGGTCAATATGTACTTCTCGCAAGACCTAGAGAACCGTGCCTACCGTAACTTCGGTATGTATTTCATTAATACTAAGGGCGGACAGTTCAAGCCAAATGCCTTTGAAGCTCGACCTTTCGGTATGTACGGTATTGACGGCAACCCAGATGAGATGATTAAGCAAATGAACATCCAACCACTTGCAGACACTCAAAACGCCATCCAGTACCTCAAAGACATGATTCAATCGTCTATCGCTCAAACACCAACCGAACGTGGAGTACAAGAAAAAGCAGGGACAACTCTTGGCGAAGTGCAGTTATCACTCCAACAGTCTCAGGGACGCAATCAAGTAGTAGCCAAACAATACCGTCAGTGCTGGAAAGACACAGGTATGATTTGGTATGAGCTACTTAATGCAAATGCCCGTGGGGTATTCAAACTCTATAAGAAAGGCAGTGATGGCAAGACGTACAGTAAAGACATTTACCCAACAGACTGGCAGAATCCAAAGGGCTATGACGTTAAAATTGAAATCAAGGCTGATAAAGAAGCCAATAACGACCTAGAGTTTAAGAAACTACAGTATGTAAAGTCCTCATACGTCAACAACCCAGTCGCCCAACAGCTTAGTAAGAAGAAAGAATTGGAAATCCTGGGCTGGACATCAGATGAAATTGAACAAGTGATGAACGCCGAGATGCAAGCACCAGTAGACCCAGCGATGGCAGAGATGGAGCAACCATTACAAGAACCAGTAACAGTATAAATATGCACAACGATGAACACCAAAGACGATTTGACAACAATAAATGGCAAGCTAACCCTCTTATCAAGATGAAGATTACCGAAGACGACCCACGGAGAAACATGGAGAACGCTATCAAACGATATAACCGACCACCAATAATGAGTAAACGACCGCCAAAGCCAAGTATGAAACAGTACGGAGACAAAGGTTATAAGCCGTCTAACGGCAGAGGAGTAGGCTTCTAATATGGCATTGATAGACACATTACTTTCAAAACTTGGTGTTACCTCAGTAGATCAACTGACCCCAGAGGAACGTGAGACCTACCGCACCTGGAGTGACGCACTACGAGGACGTAAGCTCACTGACGATGACGTATCACGTTTCCTAGAAGCACAGATAGAAGACTGTATGGTGAAGCTCACCACAGTGAAGCTCAATGACCGTGAAGATATATTCCTCAAAGCCAAACTAGATTTAGTGAGACAAATCAAGAACTTTCTCGACTCACCAAAGATAGAGCAGGAAGTTATTACAAGACAAATAGAATCACAATTAAACTAATATGATTGAATTTGAAGGCACCAACAAAGTATTCCCTACCCTAGAGGAAGTACTCGCCAAAAAGACCTGGGGAGAAGATGACATTACCGTTCTTTGCCATTTTAAGGACGAGCTAGATGCTAAGACCCGTGCCAAGCTAGGCATTGTCGAACCAGAAGAATCAAAGTAAAGGACGTTAAAAACCGTGTTATAATGTAACTACGACCAAACCCTCCTAATAGGACGGTCAAAAAAACTATGAACAATCCAAACTCATTTGACGAATTAGACGAGGACGCAACTATTGCCAACCCTACCGATGATAGTCAAGGAACGGAACCGCAGGAAGAAATGGTGCCAAAGTCAAAGTTCACCGCTAGTGCTCAGGAAGCTATCCGCCTAAAGCACGAACTAGACCGAGTTCAAGCTGAATTAAAAGCTAAGAACGAAGCATCGGAACCTATTATCGAACCCTATTCTGAGGAAATCTACCCTGGCTTCACCGACCTAGATGAAGATGCTAAAGCCAACTTACTTGCGTATACTGAAACAGTAAAGCGTAGTGTCCGAGAGGATATTTACAAAGACCCAGCTCTTGCCTTTGCTCGCAGTAACTATAACGAAAAGAAGTGGGACGATGCGTTTGCTACTATCGTCGAGACGTACCCTGACTTGAAAGAGACAGCCGGAGAGTTTAAGACCAATTACTTTAATCCAAATAATGTTCCTGACAATATTGCTGAAATCCTCCAAGACGTAGCCAAAATCTACCTCTTTGACAAGGCAAAGGAAATCGGAGCGGCCGAGGAGCGAAGTAAAGAGAACCGATTGGAAATTGACGTAGCTACTGGCGGTGAAAAAACACCATCAGTCCGCCGTTCACTCGAAGATTGGCTCCATATGTCTCAAACTAACCCGACCAAGTTTGCTCAACTTTCAAAGGAATACGAAGAAGACAGTAAGCATTTCTAAAAGAATAGGTCTAATGACCTATTACCATGGCTTATACCCAGACAATGTTGGCCGCTAATACCCCAACCAAGTTCTCGTTGAAACTTGTAAAACTCATTTACAACGAAACGATTTACCCACTCATCACTAACACTGATTACGAAGGTGAAATCAAGAACGAAGGAGACCGTGTTCGTATCCGTACTGCTGGAAAGATTAGTCTTTCTACCTACAGTAAGGGTATGTCACTTGTTACTCAAGACCTCACTCCAACGAGTGAAGACTTGATTGTTGACCAGTACAAGTACTTTAAGTTCGTAGTTGACGACATCGACAAGCTCCAGAACGATGTAGACACCATGAACGTCTATGCAGCAAATGCAAAGATGGACATGAGTGAGCTTATCGACACTGACATCCTTAGTTATGGTCGTAAGAATATCCACGGTCTCAACGCCGTTGGTACTGATTACTCAACTGGTACTGCCGCTATTGCTGCTACTACTGGTGTGGTTACTGGTACTGGTACGACTTTCACCGCCGCTATGGTTGGTGGATTCCTCCGCATTACTGGACACCCAACTGACAAGTATTACCTCGTAACTGCTTTCACCTCTGGAACATCAATCACAGTGACTGATATGGATGGTGTAGCGTACACAGGTGGTGCTCTCGCTGCTACAACTTATGTAATCAAGGCTGCTACAGCTCTTGCTCTTACTAAGTCAAACATCGGTCAGTACTTGATTCAGGTATCTACAGTGCTCTCACAGGCTACTAAGAACCGTACAGCACCACGATGGTTGGTTGTGAACGCTCTCCTCGAAGGTATCATCCGTCAGGCTCCTGAGTTTATCCCAGCAGTTGACCGTGCATACAATGAAGTTACTCGTGACGGCAACATCGCTATTGGTAAGCTCTCAGGCTTCAATATCGTGTTCACAGAACTCGTAGACGGTAATAATACTACTGGCTACTGGTTCCTCGCTGGTACTCGTGATTTCATCAACTTCGCAGCACAGATTATGAAAGTATCATTCGTTGACCAGGCAAATGACCCGAACTCATTCGTGTCTACTTGTAAGGGTCTCCTTGTATACGGACGTAAGGTGTGTGAAGGAAACCGCTACCGAGGAGCTGTCCTTCGTGGAACGATCGC
>CALMKR010000256.1 GCA_937867625.1 uncultured bacterium
CGCAATAGTGGTTGGGGTGATGCCGTGTTCAGTGTTGTACGCTACCTGGATGGCGCGGCGGCGGTTGGTTTCGTTCACCGCGTAGGTAAGGGCGTCAGTCATCTCGTCTGCATAGAGGATCACTCGCCCATTGACGTTTCGAGCGGCACGACCAATCGTTTGGATAAGGGCTGTCTCACTGCGGAGGAAGCCGGCTTTGTCGGCATCAAGAATAGCCACCAGTTCTACCTCAGGCAGGTCGAGACCTTCACGGAGGAGGTTCACACCCACAAGACAATCAAACTTTCCTTTGCGGAAGTCAGTGAGGATGTCGATGCGTTCTAGCGTTTCGATATCACTATGGATGTACTTGGTATTGATATTACGAGCCGTGAGGAACTCGGCCAGGTCTTCGGCCATCTTCTTCGTAAGGGTGGTCGTGAGTACACGGGCACCGCCGGCGATTACCTTCACCGCTTCTTCGATAAAGTCTTTAATCTGGCCAGGATAGTTCCCTACCTCTTTCACAGGGTTCACCCCGTTACTGCGAAGCTGTTTTTTTGCCTCGTAATCCTTGTGTATCTTGGTAATCGGTTTTGTGTACGCCGTAACGGGGCGAGTATCGATCTCCGGATCAATCAGACCGGTTGGGCGAATGATTTGCTCGACCACCGCTCCTTCGGCCACACAGCGGTTGATGTCTACCCCACGGAAATAGGCAGACTGGCTTTCGGTGCCGCTCTTGCTCTTCTTGTCGGTATTAATGGCGTCGGCAGGACAACAATGTTCAAATTCGTACTTGCCAGGGGTGGCGGAGGTGTAGATACACTGCCCGACACGGGCTTCAAATTCATCAAACTTCAGTGGGCGGTTATCTACCGCACTCGGGAGACGGAAGCCGAACTCGACCAATGTATCCTTGCGACTACGGTCGCCCGCGTACATACCGCCAATCTGCGGCAACGTGACGTGTGATTCGTCAACGATGGTCAGGTAGTCTGGAGTGCCGTCGGCTTTGTGTGGAAAGTAATCAAGAAGGGTGTACGGTGCTTCACCGGATTTTCGTCGGTCAAAATGTCGTGAGTAGTTTTCGATACCACTACAGTAGCCAATCTCACGAATGAGCGCGAGGTCGTGTTCAGTTCGACGACGCAGACGCTCAGCTTCGAGGATCTTGCCGTCTTTTTTGAACTGTTCAAGCTGGAGCTGGAGCTCAAGTTTGATGTCCTCGTACGCTACCTTCCGCTCGTCCTCCGGCGAGACGAAGTGCTTCGCTGGGAACAAGAAAAAGACTTCTGGCTCTTCGATAATGGCACGGGTGATACTATCGATCTTGGTGATACCAGAGACCATATTGCCATCAAAGCCGAGACGGTAGATGGCACGTTCGTTTGTCGGCATGATTTCAACCGTATTTCCCACGGCACGGAATTGGCCAGGAGTGAGGTCGGCATTGGTTCGCTCAAAGTAGAGATCAATAAGCGTGCGGAGCATATCAGCACGGGTAGTACTAAATCCTTTCCCAATCTTGAGATGCTTCTTCTCATATTCGGCTGGAGAACCAAGACCGTAGATACAGGACACTGACGCGACGATGATGACATCGGGTCGCGTGAGGAGGGCTTGGGTCGAAGCGTGACGAAGCCGATCAATTTCTTCGTTGATTTGTGATTCTTTTTCAATATAGGTATCACTGGTCGGCATATATGCCTCTGGCTGGTAATAGTCGTAGTAAGACACGAAATAGTGAACAGCGTTGTTCGGGAAGAAGTCCTTGTACTCTTGTGCCAGCTGGGCAGCCAGGGTCTTGTTGTGCGCAATCACAAGCGTCGGCTTTTGAATCTGGGCTATCACATTTGCCCCGGTGAAGGTCTTGCCTGAGCCGGTAACACCAAGAAGGGTCTGATGTCGCAACCCACCACGAACACCCGCCACAAGGAGTTCTATGGCCTTTGGCTGGTCTCCGGCAGGAGTCTTCTCGGTTGAGAGTTCAAATTGCATGTATACGAGTATACCGTGGCAGGGTGAATAAAAAAAGTTCACACCAAGTACGAGGTCTTGCCTCGTACTTGGGAAATGTATTGTATAATATTTCGATGGCGGTACGTTTACATGCGTTTGCTTCCGGTGAAATCTTTCACTGTTATAACCGTGGAGTAGATAAACGTACAATTTTTGAAGATCAACAAGATTACATCTACTTTCTAAAGATGCTTAGGCACTTTAATACGAGCGAGGTGGTTGGTAATCTGCGATTATTACAAACCCGAGCACAAGTTAATCCTCCTGTGACATTGCTCTCCTATTGTCTATTACCGAACCATTACCATTTAGTTTTGCGTTGCAATGATGTCGAAGGCGGTTTGTCAAAGTATATGCAACGACTTGGTGGCGGCTACACAATGTATTTTAATCAAAAGTACAAGAGAAGTGGCTCATTATTTCAAGGTAAGTTCAAGGCAAAAATTGTTGATTCAGATAGCTATTTGAGACATATACTGGCATACGTAACATATAACTATCTTGTTCATGAACTAGATGACAAGAATCTTTATCGAAGCAGCATTAACTACAAAGATGAATTAGTACGAGGTCTTGCCTCTGACTTTGGTGAGGAAAATATGCTCGAAGTAGTCAATATTATAAAGGAATTGAGAAGTACGAGGCAAGACCTCGAACTTTAAGTGAGGTGAGGTGAGAATACTAAAACTACAAAAGCACGCGCTCGAGCGTCGTCATCGCCATCAGGAGTGGAATAAGCGCACCAACGAGGGCGAATAGTCGACCCGGCATGGTAACCGCCACGAGAAAGCCTGTGAACCACGTCACGAAGACAAAACTATTTACCACCAGCTGCATGATGCCAAACCAGTAGCCTTCCTCTGGTTCAATATTGGCATAGATAAACAGGGTCAACCCCATCACCCCAGAAATGGCCATAAGTACTTTGGCTATCTTGGGCTTCGATAGGTGAGTGAACGACTCCATAGTCCTAAAATTGTACCATGACTTTTGTCACTACTGTTGATTTGGTATAAAAAAACGCGGTATGGGGCGCGTACGCCCCACCGCATGCTTACTTCTTGCAGATGAACCGGTAGAGCAGAATGATGAAGATTAGTGTGGCCAGTGTGGCATTCACTCCCCCCATCAACAGCTCTGCCAGCACTGTCTCTGCACGGCCGGTCAACTCGAGCTGGATGATGATACTGCCTCTAAATGTCGGCATGACACCGAGCAGGCAAAACACAAACCAGGCAACGAGTTTGATCTGTCCCTCAACGAACAATTGTCACCTTCCTTTCTGCTTTACTGCAAATATATGCTAGGAGATTATTTTGTCAATAACTGCTCCCGTAAATTCTTGGTGAAATTGACGATGAAGTGGAGGTTGTGGATGGAAGCGAGGTGTGGGCCAAGGATCTCACCAGCGCGGAAGAGATGAGCGACATAGGCCTTGGTGTACTTCCCGGCTACGTAACCAGTTGAAAGTGGATCGAGGAGTGAGTGATCGTCTTTGTACTGCGCATTGCGGAGGCTAATCTTTTTGGTCTCGGGATAGGTAAAGGTACCACAAGGGGTGGTGAGCATATTCCCGGTCATCACGTAGATAGTCCCCGTGCGACCAATGCGGGTTGGTGCCACACAGTCAAATGTATCGCAGCCTTGAAGGACACCCTGCACGATGTCTTCGGGTTCCCCGATACCAAGGAGGTGTCGTGGCTTGTCGGCAGGTAAAATCTCGTTCACGACTCGAAGCGAGTCACCGAGATCGTCTTTGCTGAAACTGCCGCCAATACCAAAGCCGTCAAAGTCCATATCAGACAGAATGCGGGCGCTCTCCTGGCGCAGGTCCATAAAGCGACCGCCTTGGACAACACCGTAGAGACCCTGTTTCTTGAGAGCTTCGTAGTTTTGCTTATGCGCGAGAATACTGCGCTTGGCCCAACGATGAGTACGGTCTGACGCTTCTTTCTGATATTCGTAGTCTGCAGTTGGACTGGTACACTCGTCAAAGGCGATGATGATATCGGCACCAATGGCGTGCTGGATATCAATGCTGCGCTCGGCGGTGAAGCGATGCATCGAACCGTCGAGGTGTGAGGTGAAAGTCACCCCTTCTTCATCAATGATACAGAGCTTGCCGTGATCTTCGGCGAACTTTTGACTATAGACATTCAGACCCTTCTTCACCGGGAGTTCATTTTCGTTATCGTCTACTTCCCCTTTGGCGAACTTAGTAACTCCTTTTCCAAAAGCGGCACCAAGACTAAAGACCTGAAAGCCACCGGAGTCAGTCATGGTCGGTGTCGGCCACTTGGCAAATTCATTTAAGCCACCTCCGGCTTTGATTACCTCGTGTCCTGGCTGGAGGAAGAGGTGGTACGTGTTTGCGAGTGTCACCTCGTTCCCCACATACTGGGTGAGGTCTTCGGGCATGAGACTCTTCACACTGGCTTTGGTACCGACCACTACAAAAGCTGGTGTATGAATATCACCGTGGGGCGTATGAATAATCCCGGCGCGAGCGAGATTCCCCTTGCCTACCGCTTCGATCTCAAAGGAGACTGGTCTTGTGCTGTCAGCCATAATTTGTCTACTATAGCGGGAGATTCTGTCAAAGGCAAACACAAAAGCAGCCATTCGGCTGCTTTTGTGTTTATTACTATTTTGATAAGCAGAGATAAAAGTTTCTCAGACGAGGCGTGCAACTGAAGAAATGTGAGACGTACTTATTGTACGGTGAACTTTTCTGAAGGAAGCGCAACAAAGTATGAGAACCTTTTAGACTGCTTATTCGGTTTTTGGGGCGATCTCGAGTAAATCAACAGCAAATACGAGATTGGCACCGCCTGGGATTGGGCCGTAGCCTTTGTCGCCATAGCCGAGATCTGCTGGCACAACGAGGATACGCTTGCCGCCTTTTTTCATGCCGACAATTCCCTCTTCCCAACCCTTGATGACCTTTCCTTCACCAATCGTAAAGGTGAACGGTGTGCCGCGTTTGTTTGAGTTATCAAACTCCTGACCGTTCTGAAGTGTTCCAATGTAGTGTACGGTGACGGTGTCCCCGACCTTCACTTCATCGCCTGTTCCAAAAATAACGTCATCGACAATGAGCTTTGAAAGATTACCAGTACTATCAGCTGCCCCAACAATGGCGTTACGGAGATTATTGGCTTGATCCCCGTCTTCAGATACAAAAATCCGACCCACTTCGGCTGTTTGCGAGGTACGACTAACTGCCAACGATGTGTCATCTTTGGTAACTAAATACAGTGCCGCTGCCATAGCAGTTACACTGAGGGCAATTCCGGCAATTTCAACTTTGGAAAACATACAGCGGTGAATTACGTATAAGTACCATAATGATACGGTCTATCGACAAAAAAGCAATGTGTTACCGAGGAATCATTATATTTTTGGCCATAATCTGGTCAAAAAGCAGTGGTTCGCTACGTTCGGCTAGAGTTGTGAGAAAGACTTCTTCTTGCACTTTAGACATAAGGCATGGAGTGGCTTTTGCACATTGTGACTGTGGATACAATCGCCACATGAGGTTCTTTTCACTCACTTCAAGACCAAGAGCCAAACCAGTTTTCACATCCTCACTAAAATACTGATCAAAAATAAAATTACCAAGCGAATAGAAAACTGGCATGGTACCAATCATACCGATATCTTGAACCACATGCGGATGGTGGCCGATTACGGCATCTACACCTTCTTTTCCAAACCAGGAAGCAAGTGTTTCTTGACTTTGATTATGAATAAGCTCGTACTCATCACCCCAATGTATGTATACAAATTGAAAATCAGATTTGGCCTTGGCCTCCATGAGAAGACTTTTCAGTATAGTTTGATCTGGTGGCACGAACAGTGTATGTACGCCAAGGACTGCGATTTTTGTATCTCCGACAGTGACATAGCTTAAACTCGAGCTACTCACCGTTACTGCATCACCAAACGGCACTATACCGATCTCACGGAGTGATGTGCTGGCATACGCATAACCTTCGCGCCCGTAGTCGCGGGAGTGATTGTTCGCCAGTGACGCATGTGAAATATTGAGTGACTCCAGAAGTGTAAGACTCGTTTGAGTGGACGAGAAGCGCATTGCTCCACTCGGCGTCGGTACATGAGGATTACTCATGGCACTTTCGAAGTTTGTAAAAACTGCCTGTGCAACAGAAAACAATGAAATAAAATCGTAAGGTTTAATGAGATCTTGTCGTAAAAGAGTCTCGACATGACGAGCAAGCATGCTGTCACCAGTAAAAAAGACGGAAGCCTGACTCTCTGTTTCGGCCACAATGGTAGTGGATGTGGCTGACAGATTAGAATTCTCTGTTGCGCTTGATGTTGGGGAAACAGTAACGAAAGAGGCAAAAAATAATAAGCCGGTTACACATATAAGTCCCAGCCCGCTAGCGAGGACGAGATGCTTGTGAGGAATCACCATGAAAAACGCCAGCCTCTTCTGTGTACATAAGATATGTGAGTCCCAAGAGCACAATACTGAGAGCAAGGGTAAGCGCCACCATGGTTTGAGCCCGTTCGATTTTGCGCCGCTTCACCTCAACATTTTCAACATCATCAGCACTGAGCGAGACCTTCACACCTAACAGTGAACTAATGTCAGCGGGAGTCAGGCGTTCATCTGAGTGAAAAACTCGGTGGAGTGTATCAACATGAGTTACTTTACTGTCTTTATTCTCCTTGAGCACCATAAGGGCTGTATCCACATCGTTGTTGTCCCAACGGGCACTAATAAGAATTGAACGAATTTCTTCGTCTGGAGCAGTCGGAGGGATGCCGTTAGCTTTTAAAATAGTTTCAATCTGTTTCTTTTCAATCATAGTTTATTGACGCTTTCGTTTTAATGGTATCCCGTCATCAGAGATATACTGTGCATAGAGTTCAAGAAGTACCAAAAAGAGACTAATCATCACCGGGCCTATAATAAAGCCAATTGGACCAAATACCGATATGCCACCAAGCACAGCCAGGAGAACAACAAAAGGGTGAAGGTTATTGCCTCGGCTCATCAAATAGGGACTGAGGAAATTATCTACAATAAGGATTGATATACCAGCCCAAATAGCCAATCCGATAGCCATTGAGAAATGGCCAAGGTAGAGCAGGTACAGAACACCAGGCACCATAATGGCAATCGTACCAAGTCCAGGCAGTAATGCTCCAAGTGCACCAATTGTACCCCACATTATTGGGCGTGGAATACCGAATATCGCAAAACCAATACCGGCTATAACACCTTGAAGAATCGCTACAAGTACCGTACCGGTAGCAACTGAACGGATAGAACGAGCAATTCGCTCCATGATAATTTTGTCTTCGGTATCTTTAAGTGGACTGACTGATACCAGCCAAGCTACTAAACGCTCGCCATCTTTGAAGAGATAAAACGAGCCTAACATAGCTATTAGAAATGTTATGACAACCGATAAAGTTCCGGCAAAAATTGTCCCTAGATTACCTGCAAACCAAGAGGCACTTTGTTGTAGTTGTTCGGACAGATTGATTTCAAAACCAGGGATATAGTGCTGCAAAGAAGTTTCAAGCCCCGTGAGCATAGTATCGACTGGTAACTGCCCAGTCATCTCGACAGATCGGTAAAATGATACAAATTCATTAACTAATAACGACGAAATGAATGAGACAGGTATAACTACTGCGCAAAACACAATCAGTGTAGCGAGGAGCGCAGCCAAACCTCGACGCTGACGTGTGATGAATCGCAAAATAAAACGATACATCGGATAACAGATAATCACAGTTATCGCTGATAGTGCCAAAGCGGTTAAAAATGGCATCAGCATGAAAATCGCTGCAACACCCACAAGTGCCAAAGAACTGAAGAAAAAAGTGTATTCAATGATGCGGTGCTTCATCATAAAGTAATATTACTATAGCAAATTACCACCTAAACTGCTTTACATTCGCCAATTAAAAGTGGATAGGAATATTATTCCTGGGCCAGCAATTCATTAACGAGAGCTCGGATCGATTCTGCGTTTTGTGGTTGTCGTTCGTGTTTCCAGAGTGCTCCAGACTTTGAATAGAGCACAGTCTCTGGCATCGCATACCCAGACACATCTTTATAAAACTCGTCAGTTGAATCTACGACGACATTTAAATTTACTAGTGGAGGCAAGGTGGCAAGGTACGCTTGTGCGAGCGGCAAAGTTTCCCGTCGATTGAGTGCAATAAAAGTAATGGGTTTGTCTTTGAATTCACCAGCTACTTCATTGAGTGCAATCAGTTCGTCTCGTGATAATGGACTCCAACTAGCCCAGGCGTTTACATAGATTACTCTATTCCCAACATCATCAGCCAGTACAACCGGTGACCCATTAATATCAGTGAAGCGATTAGCAACGTCACTATCAATAAGCGCTTGTCCAGCGTCACTTTGCAGTTCCCGATGCTCAACAACAGTACGATACGTAAACCAAACCCCAATGCCAAGCAGCAGAGTAAGAGCAGCAATGAAGAGTACGGTTGATCGCTTGGTTGACATACTATCCTTTAATAAATAATTCAAAAGATTCAGGTGTTTCGTTTGGAGCAGCTTCAACAAGATTCAACTCTACAGGCATATTATTGAAACGAGCATTGAGTACTGCTTCTGATGAGGCTGTGGCGGATACTACAAAACGTTGCAACGTAACAACTGTGGCGCATGCATCACTATTATTTATAACACCAAAATCAAAGGTGACTTTTTCAGGCATTGATTCAGCTACTGCGGCTGTAAAAGTGAGTAAGTCACATGGTGTTGGCATTGGGATTTCACCTACAATTGTATGGATACCATTTCGATAAAAGTGTTTACCGTCAATGCGAGTAATGCCGTAAGAATTTGTTTTTTGCTCTGGCACCACAACCGGAGCTTCAATCGGCACAGTTTTCTTAACCAAGTAGGTGTAAGAAAACATACCTAAAACAATTGTTCCTAGAAGAGCTGAAACAAGTATAATATCTCTCTGTCTCATAACATATTGCGGTTATCGAGTAACTTCTACACAATTATACACCTATTGGTGACGACTGTCTTTGCCAATATTAATAATAATTGCGGTTTCACTTTGATCAGTTTGAGCTGACAAAAGACCTACACCGAGCGCTGCACGTAGTTGCAAAGCAAACTCTTCTTCCGCAACTGGATAAATGATACTGGTTTTTGCATCAGTACGCATTTCATCAACCGTCAGTGATTCAACTGAAAACAGCGCTTCTTCCAAAGCAAATTTACCTTGAGCGCCTAAACCAGCTTCCCCACTCACATTAACCACCTTAATTGTTGCTGGTTGGTTACCGGTAGCTTCTGGCATAATTTTTGCTTGGCGGAGTTTTTGGTATGCGATATCTTCAGATGACATAACCATATCAGTACCACTATTACTAATCGACACCTCATAGTGCGCATCGTTTTTAAAGATACCTTGGAGTGCGAGGTATGAGCCATACAGTACCGCAACAACAATTAAAAGACCGATAAATATCCATCGATAGTGCATGACATAT
>CALMKR010000257.1 GCA_937867625.1 uncultured bacterium
CTGGCTCTGAGGTGTTAGTCTTGAGTTTCTTCTCAGCCTCATAGCGCTTAGCGTAACGCTTTAGGTCACGCAGCCTGTTACATTGCCTGCACTGTCGACGTCCGTCTTTGGTCCAGTAGGTATTGCCTTGGCTTCTCTCGTGACCATGCTTGCAGTGTTCGGCTGTGATGTATCTACGAGTTGCGTTGTTCTCTTGTACCGATCCGCCACGCAAGTGCGTTGGCTCAACACACAAGGTGTTGAAGCAAAGGTGATCCACAGAAGGACCAGGGTCTTCGCCCATCACCATGTACAGAGATAGGCGATGAGCTAAAACATTTCGACCACTGAACTTGAAGACTCCGTATCTTGAAACCTTGGGTTCTTGACCTTCAGGCAACGCGTCTTCGTCTTCGAGAATGTGTTCGTTGTATGCGGCCATCCATTCAAGACAGCCGTCGTCAAGTCTTTTGGTCTTGATGAAGAAACGCTTAATTACTTTTGGGGTGACTTCGCCTTCAATTGGGCGGTGAAGTGTCATGGGAGACTCCAGGGTGTAAGGACAATACTATATCTCTATAGTAAAGCCCCCACACCCCAGAATCAAGTGGGAGAAAAGGATTTCTGTGTTAACCCTTAGCTCCAAGAAGCCTGGTTAGAGGCTCCTTTTCACCCTTTCTCTCCCTGGCGCCTTGTGAACTCGATGTTCTCGCCAGCCTTGACGATGTAGTCATCGTCAAGCTTCTGGGTACCGGACACGGCGACGGTGTCTTCGGTCATCTTCCAGCCGCGGCCAACCTCGGCCTTGATCTGGCCGATGGTCTTACCAGCCATGTCGCCCTGCTTGCTCTGGACACCGTAGCGAATGCGTACGGCCTGGTTCGGCTCGGAGGCCGATGCGCCACTGCTTGCTTCCTGCATTTACCTTGCTCCTGTAGTTGTAAGGATTCCCTCAGCGCTGGGCGCTTCGGTTTGTTCAGCTGAACGGTCGGAGGGGGCAGCCATGCCGTCCCCCAATTCCAGGAAGATCTCATCAGCGTTGACGAGATCGTCGTCGGGGACGACACGTTCTCCTGGTTCGATGATGGCAGCCTGCACCTTTCCGAGGATCAGTGCTGCTGCTGCCACATTCGCTGCCACGAGTTGAGTGCCACCATCGATGGCTGCACGCTCCTGACAACTCAATTCACCCGGGTTACGGTCCGGTGGATTCTCGTACTCCGGGTGGATGAGACGAGGATGCATGGTGACATCCTTACCGTCTCGCCGCTGGTAGTGATACATGCTGACGAACAGCGCGTCGTCATTACCAGCAGAGATCACGTCGACGTTGTCGAGCTTGGCCGCGGCATCGAATACTACCTTGCGAGCCATGAAGTTGTCGACAACAGGGAAGATGACATCACCTTCCTGGAGGAAGTCGCTAGCGACCACCTTGTCTTCACCGCTGTCCCCCTCCTTCACTTCCTCCACGACCCACTTAGGGATCGGGATGATAAAGGTCTTGTCGTACTGCGGGGCCAGCTCGGCTGCGAGAGACGCTGCCTTGTTGCCCATCGACAGGAACAGCTGACGGGAACGGTTCTTCTGTTCGAACTCGTCGCCGTCGATGATGACCAGTGCTGAGCCGGGGGCACCGTACTCAAGCATCTTTGCGAGGTAGTGGACCAGACAGGAGCCAATGCCACCCGCACCAATCACTACCATTCTCGTTGGTTTCATGCCTATCCT
>CALMKR010000258.1 GCA_937867625.1 uncultured bacterium
GAACTCCTCGGCCTGCTGACCAACTATGACACCACGGATCTTAATGGTTTTGGTTTCTTCTGGTTTGATTTCATTTATGAGCCACGCACTCTCACGATACATGGGGTTTGGCTCAGCCCGACTAAAATCAAAGTTGTTCGGATAATCAGCTTGTACCAAAATATCCTTCAGTGGCGTGGAGGCATTTGATTGTATGGCCAGCTCAACTTCAATCTCTTGTCCAGCAGAAACCTTTTTGAGGGTATTCACCCGAATCACTACCGGGGATGAATTGATTTTGAAATTGAATGGTTCAGATTCTTTGTAGAAAGTGCCGTTGGAACCAACGAGTCGATATTCGATCGTTGATTTCACCTGACGCTCCTGGTTCTCCTCACCAAAGACTGCAGCACTCAGTGGCACCGTAATCACTTCACCGGCGCCAACTGAACCAATTGACACCCGTTCTTCGAGCATGTCTCGGGGGGTTTCTTCATTTGATTTTGTTCCTGGTGGCAGATTAACAATCAACACCACCCCTTCAATTGAAACCGTGTTTTTGTTTTCCACCTTTATCTCCAGAGGGAGTACCTCCCCTCCACCAACGGTGATTGGCCCGGAAATTGCAATATTGATATTTTCGTTTGAAATCTGATTGTTACCGAGGAACATGTACAGTCCTGTCACCCCAAGCACCAACACAAAAATGGCAATGGTAGCAAGAAGAATAATCGAGCGGTAAGTTTTGCGCTTTCCAACCGGTGGCAAAGTTACCGCTTCTGGCATTGGTGTAGGCACTGGCGCTTTTATTGGTACCACCGGTGCCTGCCACTCACGAGCGACAGCTGATGGTTCCCCAGTCGTAAGATGTACCCGTGCCGCCTCTCGTGGTTGACCGCCTCGTTCATAAAGACGTTTGCGAATCTCATCAAGCTCGGCTTGATCTTTAATACCTGACATATGCTCTCAGTATAACATCAAGAGCCAATCTACGAACTCTCTGTCAGAAGAAAAGTTTCAAATTTTGAGCGAAAATTAGAGAGTTTGAGGAGGCATATAGAGATATGTTGACGAAAAATCAGTAATTTGTAGCCAAATATTTGAAATCTTTTAACTGACTATGGGGTTCGTAGATTGGCTCGAACTACCTTTCGAGGTGACTGACCGCCTGTGCGCCACGATAGAGGTCTTCGAGCGTTGCCTCATGCGCTCCCACCACCGCAGGAGAAAGGTCATGGAGGGCGGTCGAAAGGAGGGGTGCCAAGACCGCATCACTTGCCACGTAGCCGAGATGTGAGAGAAGTTGGACTTCGGCACAACGTTCGTAGGCGGTACGTGCTTCGCATTCAGTGGCAAGCAGTGACAGTGATTCGACATAGGTACGATAGAGATCCTCATCTATTACTTCACCCTGAACATAGCGACGCAAGGTCTTTGTGAGACGGACAATACTCCCCCGCGCTAGGCGTGAAGCCGCATCGGCATAAAAGTTCTCGTCCGCCTCGACACTCCCAATCCGCCAACCGGCTTTGCCCTTCACCAAGGTCACGGTGATATGGGAAAAATCCTGCAAAGCATAGCGCTGCTTGCTCCGCTCTTCGCGCACACTGCGGGCAGTCGCGTAGAGCATCCCTGCCCGCTGCGTAAACAGGAGGTACGACTTATCAGCGGTGTTGGAATGGTAGCTCCCCACTACTACAGCATCGGTTATGTAAGTCTGATACGACATAGAAGCACAATCCACTAACCCCTCATCTCCTTTGTTGTCTTCGTCGCAGGAATGCACACCATAGCAATAAGTATGGCTCACATCCCTACTCCTCGACGCCTCGGATCTGAGAGATTATTTGACGTGCTTTAATTTTACCTTAGTTTGAGATAAGCGACTACAAAACCGCCCCGAATCACTGCGTGATTCGGGGCGGTTTCTATACCCCAATCGATTGGGGTATTTGGGTCGCTCTTATTTAGTAAATGACACTTTGAAGTGATAATCGCCAGCAGCGACTTCCGTCCCTTCGGTTGGACCAAAGTTGAGTGCGGTAGCATTCACCGTCTTGAGAACTGTCTCGAGATGAGCATTAATTGCCTCTTGTCCCGCAGCGTCTGTTTCGACCGTAAGCGTCACAAGGTCGGCTGGGGTCAGGTCGGCAGTCTTACGCATATCCTGGATGGCGCGCATCAGTTCGCGCACGGCACCTTCCGCAATGAGTTCCGGGGTGAGGGTGGTATCAAGAATAATTTCTTCACCTTCAGGAATCGTTTCTTTGTACACATTCTTTACGTTCAATTCATCCTGCAAAATCTCAGCTACTCCTAACATCAAATCTGCACCCCATGTTGGAATACTAGATCGTATAGTCAGACTGTTTAGAGGTTGACGGACTTTTAAGTTGCTCTTTGTTCTCTTTTCTAGAGCTATGGTAACCACCTTTCTAACTTCCGCCATTACTTCACTAATCTTTTCGTCGACTTCCCCCGCTACCGGCCACCTGGTAAGGTGAACACTCTCTGCTTCATTCTCATCACGTACCGCGCGGTAAAGATACTCTGCGTAGAACGGCATAGCTGGTGCCATCACCTTCGCTAGTTCTCGCAGGATAAAACGGAGGGTGCCGAGCGCAAGCGCTTTGTCGGCGACATCATCAGACTTCAAACGCTCACGTGAACGTCGAAGATACCAAACCGATACATCGTCAATGAAGTCAGCGAGTGGACGAGTCGCCTTATCAAGCTCGTATGTCTCGTAGCCGACCGTCACTTCCCCAATCAGCTGATTGAGGCGCGAGACAATCCAGCGGTCGAGTACATTGCTTGATGTTCCGTCAGCTTTGGTGCCATCAGCATACATCTCATACATGGCGAGCACGTTGTGCAACCGACCAATATTCTTGCGCTGTTGTTCGGTCACTTCCTTTTCACTGAAGTTGAGGTCTTCGCCGCGGATAATTGGCGCAGACATCATGTAGAAGCGGATAGCGTCGGCACCGACCCGGTCTACGAGCTCCATTGGGTCAGGGTAGTTACGAAGGCTCTTTGACATCTTCTTGCCGTCTTCAGCGAGCGCAAGACCGTTAACAATCACGTTCTCGTACGGTGACCGACCAAAGAGAGCCGTACCAAGAACAATCAATGAGTAGAACCAACCACGCGTCTGATCCAGTCCTTCTGCAATAAACTGCGCTGGGAAGCAGGTACCCACAAATGCTTCAGGATTCTCCCCCATGTAGTGGTGTTGCGCGTACGGCATCGATCCACTCTCAAACCAACAATCAAAAACATCTTTGATACGTTCGAGTTTCGTACCATCGGTATCGAAGAGCTCTATCTCATCGATATATGGTCGGTGGTAATCAAGCTGGTAGAGGTCGTTGTGTGGTACCGGTGTAAATGGCAGGTCGCGAACTTCACTATTATTCAGATAGCCCTGCTTCTTGAGTGCCATCATCTCCTCGTGATCAGCGCCACGAGCAACAGACTCCAAGGCAAAAAGTGAACTCCCGTGACCGATAACCAGAGTATGCTCGTTTTGACGAGTGGCTTCGTACTCATAAAGCCATGCCCCTACACGTTTGAGGAGGTCGTAGCGACTCTCTCCCCCTACAAAAGTCTTGCCGAATTTTTCTTCTTCAGTCACAAACTGCGAATTAAACTCAGCCCAAGTCTTACCTTCCCATTCGGTTCCCACCTTAAATTCCTGCAGTCGTGCATCGGCAACAACAACATCACTACCAAGTCCGAGCTCTGTCGCAATAAGTTCAGCAGTCTCTCGTGCTCTGGTCATACCTGAGTGTACGATGCGGGTGATATTACGAGAACGAAGAGTTTCGGCCGTAGCCTTCGCCTGGGCTCGACCAGTTTCTGTGAGATGATTTCCGTCATCGGCAAATGCATCAATCACACCGGTGCGGTTACTCTCCGCCTCAGCATGACGAGTAATAGTGTAGGTATTACCACTCTTGCGAACATATGTCTGCAAATCCTTAAGCGACCCAATTACCTTCACCTCACCAGTGGTCGGATTTTTCCAGATCGGGAGTGGTGCACCCCAGTAGCGCTGACGGGAGATGGCCCAGTCGCGTGCACCTTCAAGCCACTTACCAAAGCGATTCGTACCCACGTGTTCCGGCACCCAATTAACACCGTTATTCACGGCCACAAGCTCATCTTTGATCTTTGGCACATTGACGAACCACGAGGTGGTCGCGTAGTTGAGAAGTGGTGTGTCACAACGCCAACAGTGTGGGTAGCTGTGCGTGATATTTTCCTTCTTAAAAATCTTACCAGCGGCTTGGAGAGACTTGAGGATTTCGATATCGGTGTCTTTGTGGTCGACTCCGGCAGTGTCATCATCTTTTGGTTTTACCAAAGCACAATTGAAACCAGTGACCCAGTCTTTGAAACGGCCGCTCTCGTCGACGTGATGCACAATCGGCACACCATTAGTTTTAGCTAACTGCATGTCGTCTTCACCATAGGCAGGAGCAATATGCACGGCACCTGTCCCTTCTTCGCCGAGTTCGACATAGTCAGCATGCCAAATCTTCCAGGCATTGGTCTGGTCAAATGACTGCCCCGCCATAAACGGAAACGGTGGTTGGTACGAGTGACCAATCAGTGACTCGCCTTTCATTTCTTCTACTACTTCATACGCAGCATCACCAAGTTGTGTCAGACGTCCTTTGGCGAGAATAACAAACTCATGGATTGCCGCGCTTTGGTCGCTATTCGCTCCCTCCGCTCGCAATGACGAAAGTGAGACTTTCACATAATCAAACTCACGGTTGATAGCAGCTGCAAGGTTGCCAGGGAGTGTCCACGGGGTAGTCGTCCACACGAGGAGTGAGGTATCAGTCACAGCGCCTTGCTCATCAAGGAGTGGTAGCTTCACCGTCACCGCGATATCCTTGATATCTTTGTAGCCCTGGTTCACCTCGAAGTTCGACAAAGTTGTCCCACAGCGTGGACAAAGGTGCATGGTCTTGAAACCTTCAAAGGCGAGACCTTTTTTGTAGAGTTCAGAAAAGACCCACCAGACACTTTCGGTATAGGTACTGTCCATCGTCTTGTAGTCGTTCTCCATGTCCGCCCAGCGTCCCATCCGTGGGATGGCCATCTTCCAGTAGTCAGCGTACTCCATCACGGTACCGCGCGCAGCTTCGTTGAAGTTCTTCACACCGTAGTCTTCGATGTCACGCTTGGTCGCGAGTCCAAGCTTCTTCTCGATGAGGTTCTCGAGTGGCAAACCATGACAGTCCCAGCCCCACTTCCGCGGGACCCGGTAGCCACGCATCGTCCAAAAGCGCGGGACTGCGTCCTTGATGGTACTCGCCAAGATATGACCGTAGTGTGGTGTCCCGGTCGCAAACGGTGGACCGTCGTAGAAGACGTAGTCACCAATTGGTGCTTCCCCCGCTGGGGTCGCTAGTGTTTTATTAAAAATATCGTGCTCTTGCCAGAACGCGAGGATGGTCTCTTCGCGCAGGGCAACGTCACTCTTCTGGGCAGCAGTTTCAACCGCTACCGTGTCGTTTTCACGACCGTGTTGTTTTGACATATGTAAAAAATTAAATGTATATCAGACATTATTAATGTGAGTTAGGGGTCCGACCCCTTACTCATACCGACATATCAGGCCGGTACTGGAGATAGTACCATGATTTTTTGGTTTGGCGAGTACACCATATCAAAGGCCGCGACGCTCTCGCGCTCGCGGCCTTGGTTCTCTGACCTGAATCTTCAGGCAGCTTCCTGGATCCCGAGTTGGTTCCGAGCGGCTTGCCAGGCCTGCTCCATGTGCAGCCGAAGGTTGTCTTGGGCGAAATAGACATCCTCGCTTCCTTCGACAATCCGCACCGAGCCTGCGAGCGGCTGCTTGCCCTCCTTGCCGAGATAGAAGCCCACACTGACCTCACGCTTCAGGGCGCGGCGAGCTGTGGCATCTTGCTGACCAGCAAAGTGCTCCTTGATTTTCGCACGCAGCTCCTTTGCTCCCTCCTCCGGGAAAGGCTTGGTGGGGCAAAAGCGATAGAACTTCTTCCTGTCCTCCCCGAAGCGGCAGTAGACGCGCGGATGCTTCCGGCCCGAAGCAGATTTCGGAATGTTCATAGTGGATGTCATATCGTCCCTCCGTACCAGCACCATGCTGGTTTTCCAAGCGCTTTATAGCAAAGTATCGGTGGCTTTGCAAAGCAAAGAGCGGAGGTGTTAGCCCCGCTCAGTTTCCTTGCTCGAACCTCAACGCATACTTCTTTCGAGTATGTCGTAGAGCATCAGTCCCAAGAGACCGATAATTATCAAGAACGGCGTCACCCCATCTTCATCACCTCCTCTCTGAAGCGGATGAAGAATAATCGTACACCCACCAATATTGCCGTCAAGGACACTAGAGTCGCTCTGGTGCTTCGATACCAAGGACCCACAGACCGTTCTTGAGGGTGGTAGCGACTGCATTGGTGAGGAGTGCCTTGTATGGTGCATAGGTATCACTCGCATCCGCAATCATCTCATGCGCGTAGAAGGAGTTAAATTCTCCAGCGAGTTCGGTCAGATACGTCACGACAGTATGAGGAGCACGTTCAGCGAGGGCTTCCTCAATTACCTCTGGAAAACGGTACAAGATTCGTTCAAGCACATATGGGACTTCGGGCGCTGGAGCAAGCTGTGGCTCGACCCCTACCCCCCGAGCTTTTTCGAGCACTGAGAGACAGCGGGCGTACGTGTACTGCAAGTACGGACCCGAGTCCCCTTCAAAAGATAGGGCCTTCTCTTTATCAAACACAGAGTCTTGGAAAATACTTCCCTTTAGCGTTGCGTACTTTATAGCAGCAACAGCGATTTGAGTCGCAAGTGTATCGGTAGCTTTCGTGACACCCGACGCATCAATTCGTTCACGTGCGGTTGCAGCGACATCTTCAATGAATTCTAGTGCCGGAATAACATCACCTGTTCGTGAGGACATCTTCCCAGTTGCAAGACGAACCATACCGTGTCCAATGTGTTCAGTCTTAGCGGCCAAGTCTGGGTATACAAAACTCATCGCCTTTAGAAGGACTTTGAAATACTCATTGATTTCTTTAGCAGTAGAAATAACCGAGTAGTCATAGACACCGAGCTTTTCTTCTTTCATTTTTGAAAGTGCAAGCTCTTTTGCTTCGTACGTCGGGAGACCTTCTTTGTTCACAAAGACACGGGTATGAAGTCCATAGTCTTCACCCTTAAATACTCGAGCGCCATCGCTTTCCGGGAAATAGGTCGGGTTATCTAG
>CALMKR010000259.1 GCA_937867625.1 uncultured bacterium
TCTTGTCTCGTAGCTCTTTAACCATATCATTAGATATGCCTGCCCTCTGCAACCAAAATACTGAGGGCGGAGCACGTCTGTAGCCGCCATGTTCTGTAGGGCTATCATCGCCAATAAACTTGATATCTGCGTAGTTTATCATGGCTAGATTGTCTGGGTCAACTAAGTCGTATAGAGATAATTCTGGCATTAGTGAATCTCTTTACCATTATACCCAAACATTACGTCACATTTGATTTCTACGTTTAGTTTCAACACATCATTCACCTTCTTCAAAGCATCTCGCAGTAACTTCTCAGTGATTTCCTCATTGCCAATATCCAACTCAAGTGCTTGATCGTCGTGGCTCTGTGCAAGCAAACAGTATTCGACACCACGTTTCTTAGCCAATTGATAGCAATGATATAACCAAATATCGAACACATAAGCTGCTGTACCTTGTACAAGAGTAGAAAACCTGTCTTTCTCATTGCGCAATGAATACCAAAATTTATTGATTGGGTTTTGCTGCCAGTCTCCAAATGCAGTTTTCTTAACTTTAGTAGATGAGGCAATCTTAGCAACAGACCAATTAAGTTTGTTATACCCTTCGTGTAGCTTTTTAGCTACTTTCTCAGAAACCTTAGCTGTCCTAGCTAATGTCTTTACCCCTGAGCCATATTGGCACGCATAGTTTGTAGATTTACCAGTGGCGCGGGTTGCATCCAATGTTTCAAACCTAACATCATCTTTGTCATTATGTTGATCCTTGTTTTTCTTATACCACTTATACCAATCACTATCCTCTTTACTAATCATCCCAGCACTAATAGCAATATCAAGGTGTGGGTCATAGTTAGGATCAAGCTGGGTTTTAACATACTCTGGATCAAAAGGCCATTGGTAGTGGTTTTTAATAAAGTTCTCTACGCCGCTCAAATCGCTACCACAAAGAATCCTACCTTCTCTTGCAACAAGCAAACTCCTAAGCTCAGCACCATAAGGGACGCGAGTTGATGGCGTATTACAATATTCCTTGTGCATCTTCCTGAGTGTATTGGTAAAGCCTTGCGCTCTTGCTGTAAGCTCACCATTTGTCGCATCACGCAGCCAGCCAGATACAACACTCAATCTGTGATTGAGAATACCTAAGCCTGCAATATGCTCAATACCTTGGCATTTTGGAATCAAGTCTTTTACTGACTGGCAAATTTCCCCACCCTTGAGGTTGATCTGTGGAATCTGCCTTGTTGATCCGTCATCTTCTCTAATAAACTTAAATGTCTCAGGTTCCCAACCTAAACTATCTAACCAAGCTTTCATTTGAACGTGGCTTGCAGGATTACCTTCTACATACTCTTTGACCACTTTGATATCCTCTTTATGTTCAAAAGGTAGTCCCAGAGATTCAGTAAGTTCTTTCCATTTCTCGCCTGTTGACGAAAGCTCTCCGTTCTTTTTATACGGTTTCGCAGGCCGAGATTTTACAGCATAGATAGCCACCTTTGGCATTACTTGTCGTAATGCTTCAGTTTTCTTATCAATCTCAGTCTGAAGATGCTCTTGTAGTTTAATAGCACTAGGAACATCAATTTTCCACTTATTCCTTTGCTGCATCACTAGGCAATCCATCTTCCACATTAGATAGCCTACAATGCGGTCATAACTACCTTCCTCTTTACCATATAGCTCTTGAAGCCTGCTTACTTGACGCTTCCACAACTTTCTTTGAATCTTGCAGTCTTCCTGTACGCGATGATTATACTCTTCTTGTGTTTGATTTTCCCAATC
>CALMKR010000260.1 GCA_937867625.1 uncultured bacterium
ATGTTAGTCATATCAAGAGGAGCAGGGAAGTTGAAATCCTTCAGTTTCTGTTCACGAACAACATCGCTCCAGTTCTTAGCTATAAGGAAGTCGTTAATATCCTCGTGTGCCCAGTTAAGAGAAGCATAAATAGCTGAACGGCGAGAGCCTCCTTGCATGACGTTACGGCCAATCTCGTTTACAGCCTTCATAAGAGGGATTGGTCCAGAGGAGGTGCCTCCTGTACGACTTAGGGTCTTACCTTTAGGGCGTAGTCGAGAATAGTCGTTACCAATCCCACCACCTGTTGTTAGGCAAGACATAGCCTTCCATGAGGTGTCTGCCCAATCCTCTCGTGTATCTTCCTCTGAACGAAGTAGGTAGCAGTTGTTATATGCTTTATAAGGACGTCCTGCATAATACAAATAGCGACCTCCAGGCATGAATTTAAACTTCTTAATATACCCAATAAGACGATGTTGTTCCTCTTTAGACATAAGAGGTTGTAGTGTACCAAAACGAGTACCACACACGTCGTCTACCAATCGTTCAGCAAGCTTACCCCAGGTATCCCCTGGACCTTGTGCATACTTGTATCGAAAGATGTTCTCACCAAATTGTGTTTTAAATTCTGACTTTTCCATGTTTCCTTTTAGTTATTATTCCATTGTTCTGACATAGCTAATGCTATTCCTTCATAAGTCCTGCTTCGTTCTTTCCACCTGTTTGCGCTTGGAGGCATCTTGTGGACACGTTGCTCACGCCCTTCTACGATGTTTGTTGGAAACAACTTAGGAAGTCCTTTAAGCCACAAACACGTTGCC
The DNA here is from genome assembly GCA_937867625.1 of uncultured bacterium. Lineage (GTDB taxonomy): Bacteria > Patescibacteriota > Minisyncoccia > Phycocordibacterales > UBA918 > OLB19. The sequence goes on from CALMKR010000260.1 coordinate 804, forward strand.
TTAGTTTCACCGTGACCGAATTGCCAAGGTTGAATGATTTGATCAGGCTTGCGAATTTGGCTAGAGATAATGCTTATAGGATTTTCCACGCAGATACGTGGGCAATCTGCATCCATTAAACTCTGTACAAATGCAAGAGCTTCTGCTTGTACCCCGCTAGACTTCTTAGCAGCAAAATATCGTGCTCCGCTAACTGCTAAATGTGTGCAAGGAGGGTGTGCGATTATCAAGTCCCAACCTTGGTTAATGACATCGAGAACGTCACCTTTTATATGAATACCCTTTGGACGTTCAGACTCTAGTAGGTCGCAGGATACAGCATAATGACCTTGTTTCGCAAAGGCATCCCTTACAATGCCCGAGTATTCACAAGCAACAAGTACCCTCACCGTTCGTCGCCACTACCTGAGATAGTGCCCATAGTCTTACGGCCTGTAAGCTTCAAGATGTTACTAAGAGCAATATCCTCCAGAGGCCATCCATTATCAGCAGCAATAGCTGCTACATGCCAGAGAACATCCCCTAGTTCTTTCTTCATGTTCTGTTCGTAATCTGGTTTACGTCCATCACGAATTGACTTGGCGACAAGAGAATAGATTTCTCCAACCTCTCCTCCTAGATTGTATAGAGCGTATTGCTCATTAGCGGAGGGAAGACGAAAGGAGAGAGCTTGAGCTTGGTAATTGTTTAGTGTGAAATTTTGCATCATGGATAACGTTTCTTTAGGTAGTCGAGAGAGATAGGCATGATGTCAAATTGACCATCAACCACTTCATGTAGCATCAAGCATCCACGCCAATGATTGTTACCTTGTGGTCCCATATATTCTTCATCATGTTCGTAGCAGCTTCCTGCGATTACCGAAGTGATTCGTCTACCGTCTGCTCGATGCGCTGTAGCAATTTGCAAGCCTTGCTGGTGCCCGGCAATGCAAGACAGATGCTTTTTGTTAAGCTGCGCGTTAGCTGTCGAAGCAGGACGACCAGCAACGCCTGTGGTAAAGTAGTGGCTATAAGCAACGCCATCGACAACCACAACATTAAGGAAAGGATATACTTCCCAACCAAACTCACTGTATCCCAAATCTTTGACATCTAACATTCCTTCCAATTTTGAATCATTATTAACAGCCCTGAGAATACGTTCCTCATGGTTCCCGAGAGTGAGAATCATACGAGGAGAATAAACTTTCTTCTTACAAGCTCTCTGGTGTAGCCTAAGCTGTGCAATAGGCTCTAGAAGGGACTTCATGGCCTCGTGAGCAGCCTCAATATCCTTCAGGTAGCGCCTACCCTCAAACACCTTCTTCCCTACGTCGTAGGAGCTTAGAGAGGACATGTCTGCAAAATCTCCAATGCAGATGATCACCTCTGGTTGTTTGTCAGCAATGTAATTACCAATCCGATTCAGGAATGTAAAATCATCCCCGTATTTAGCTTGTACATCTGGTATAATAAAATGCCTCATTCATCACCCTCATCATCTGTGTCGTCAATGATTTCATAATCAACAGCAACGACAGTTACAGGTTTTTTGAGATCAGACATAACCTTAATCATGTGTTCAGTTCCTTTACTTTCTCCATCCCAGAAAGCTACAAGTTCATCAGCGTAACGACTCATCTCAACATTACGCATCATCCCTGCTCGTTTCTTGTGGAGCTTCCAATTAGCTGGAAATCGTTTAATATCTACATTAGCTAGATAGGCCCACTCCTCTCCAAAACTATCTACACCTTTAGCTCCTCCTGATACAAGTTCAAGGCCTGGTACATCTGTCATTAGTTCAAATAGAACTTCGTGTACAAAATCTTTAGTGAATCCTTTCCTACTACCAGCTACAATAACTTTAGGCATTCAATAGCTCCTCCGTTGAGATAGGGAACAGTTGCTGAACAATCTCCTTAACCTTCTCAGCTACAATACGTGTCTCATATTGTGTATGGGAATCAAGGCGGAGCCTGAGCATGTCACAGAACGCTCCAAGGGTTCCTGACCAAATCCATGTAGTCATCATATTCTGAGGGAGGATCATTCGAGCTTGTTCAGGAGCAATTCCCGCTTTCAACATCTTATTATACATTGTGACGGAGTCATCAATCAATGTATAAGGGTTGTTATTCAAATGAGGTATCTGTTCATGCTGCCAATCGGGTGCCTCCACCATTTCTTCACTACTTCCCTGCTTTACATTCTCAGCTTTCTTACGCCAATACTCGGGGAAATAGAACTCAGGCTCATCATCTACATAGCGCCTGCTAACTTCGTTCCACGGCATAAACTTGTGTTTGCCAAGCTGTCTGGCAACTACTAGTGGAGCCTTAACACGTACAGAGATGAAAGCATGATTGAAAGGAGAGAAGTGCTTATGCTTGGCGAGATATTTAATTAGTTTCTCATCCTGTACATTGAGATCAAAACTTTCCTTATCAAAACTCACCCTAGCTGCATTAACCACTGATAGGTCGTCCCCACAGTGGTTGATATAATCTACTGAAATATTAGCGAGTTTCAACGTCCATCCTTTTCGTATAGAGCTTGTCGTAGATATTGACAAAGATCCAGAGCTTCTTCGTAAGCATCCTTGAGAGCATCTCGTCCATTATGTGGCTGAAGAGTTGTCTTATATTTACGATAGCCAAATTCCTTGCGTGAAGACAGGTCTTTCTGAACCAAATCAACAACACTAGGTTTGTCATTCTTAACAGGAGGGGGTTGCCCCCATACCGAGTTTACCACCTTGTTCTCAGGAAAAGAAGGATTGATTTTCCATCCTGCCAACATAGCTTCTCGTTCCATTGCTGCATCATAGCAACTTGGTTTTTCACTCCACTGCATAACTACGCTCCTTCATAAATTTAGCAAATTTAGTTTGAACAACAGCTTTATCCTTGTCATACACATTCTTAAAGTAATTAAGAATAAGTGCTGCTGTTTTAGGTGTAATCTTCTTCGTAGCCTTATCAGTACCGTTCTCAGCAATGTTAGCTAGGGTTACGGCTTGATTACGGGTACGAAGTTCTACATCATCAATATCGTTGAACAACGAATAGCCCATGAATTCATTTACGCTCATTATTTTCTTCCTTTGTAATTATTTTATGGCATGGAATACACACAACTTCTAGATGTTCCTTTTCACAGAACATCCTTTTAATCGTGTCATCCCAAGAAACAAATCCTTCAAGTGGCACTACAGGAATTATGTGATTCACCTGTACATCTTTTAGAGGAAAATGTTCCTCACAACGATTGCATTTATAATGCTTTGCCATTCTTCCAGATTTGCTATTTATCTTACTACCTACGAACGCCTCACTCAATACAGAATACCTCGGAGGCCAGCGTATTGAAGCACTCCTTAATGCTCCCTTAATGAATGAATTAAATCGGGCTGTTGTCCACTGTCCGTTATTATATGGCTTTATTAATTTCTCCTTCTTCAAAAATAGGAAGTTCCCACAATACAGGAGAACCATCTGGATGTAATTTCCTAGTCATCCAGAGGAGTCTTCCTTGCTCTAGTAATTCCATCTCTGCATTATCCTCATAGACGGCCCTGTAAGCCTCTAGGAGAGCCTTGTAAGCTTCCTGAATACTACCACAGCCACCTAGGGTGTTAAAGGCTTTAACAGGCCCACAGCCTTCTAGCCCCGGAATTGAATCTACAGAATCCCCTGTAAGACATTGGGAGAAGAAGAACAACATCCCTGTGCCTGTAATCTTTTTACGATCAGAAGATAAAGAGAGTCGTCCTAGCTCATCTACACATTCAGGACCGAACTCTGGTTGATTACCTAGTTCCCATGAATAATGCCAACAAGGAACCTGTTTCAAATCCTTGTCACGAGTGCAAATAATAACTTCATCTGGACGCAATGTAGCTTCAATTGCTAGAAGGTCATCTGCTTCCAATCCTTCTTGTAAACGTACATCATATTTGGCTTTCATGTAAGCCGTTAGGTTCTTATAATGCCAAGGCTTATTTCCAACTCTTACTTTATACGGAGTACGTTTAGCAATGTCATTTCGGAAATTAGTCTCACCAGTGAGATAGAGAATTGGAGGCTCTGTTGAATTAGTGATAGCACAGATGTTTGCTATTTTAGAATCCAACAGATTAGCAGCATAGTCAAAAGGAGGAAACCCCTCCTGTTGCCATCCTGCTTCTGCCGCAAATCCAATCTCATATCTCAATACATCTGCATCAAAGAGGCATTGCATTAGTATGGATTATCGTTACCGTCTTCTTCAGGGACAATCTTCTCAATCTTAGCCTTCATCTTACCATTAGTGGCTTTAGGAGCACCCTCTAGAACTGCTTGAAGAGCACTGCCTTCATAGTTCAAATTCCCTTTGATTTTATCTTGAATCCACGAAGGGAGAGCATTAAATACTTCCATATCAGGTTCAGACGAATCAAACACCTTGGGAGGATTAACAAGCTCTGGACAAGAAGCAACGTCACGAGGGCGCATAGTAGAAATACTTGCAATGTTGTCATAAACCTTACCGTCCTTACCTGGGTTGTTAATAACGGTGATGTTAGTTGCTGTACCGATCAAGGCTGCAAAATCACCACCAAATTCCTTCTTAGGATCAAGAGCCATATATCGCTGTGTGCTCTTAGCCTTTTCTGCAAACAAGCCATGCAGGGGCATAGTTTCAGAAATCCAACGTGGCTTATCCTCTACGGCATTCCCATCAGCATCCACCATGAATTCATCCACCATCTCATAGGTGAGCATAATTTCATTAGCAGGAGGCTTGTCTTTGCCTTGATACGGACGTTGTGGCTGCAAGCCCAAGTCAATAATCTGAACTAGACGAGCAGGATAGGTGCCGGGTTCAATGTTAGATTGTTCAACACGCTCACCGCCATTACCCTTAATCTTAGATACGTTCAATGCCATTTGTTTACTCTCCTTTAGGGGTGATTACAACTTCGAGAACCAAATCAGAAGGGGTGATGGTTGTGATTCCTTCTTTACTAATCACACCAATAAACCCACTACCGAGTTGATAACCGATTGCGTCAATATATTCTTCACACTCTCCATCACGGAAAGCCACTACGATGTCTTGTTTAACTTGTTCCATTTGTTCCTTAATGAATTTCCCATTTTTAATGAATGGAAAACCAATCCTTACCAATATGTCCCTCTCCAGCATGAGGGCAAGAGATGTTCAACATAATTCCAGCATCACGGATGCAATCCTCTGAAATCTGTTTAACATCTTCTGCTATTTCTTCTCTGCATTCAATCGTATATTCGTCATGATAAAAACACACCACCCCATAATCTTCTCCCCAAATGTATTTCTCACTAAGGCGTTGATGTAATAGGCAATATGCTGTTGACATGTGAATCGCTTCGTCTGACTGAAGAAGATAGACAAGAAGCTGATGCTCTGAAGGAACCTTAATAGGACGGCCGTCTAGTCCTGTAATAACTCCATCAAAGAATTCCATACGATTAAATTTACCATTCCATTTCTGTCTAGCTGTTTCCTTCCATTCCTTAGTTATGGTTTCCATTAGAGTACCTAGTCCGTCAAGACCCCTATAGAGCTTGCCTCTAAGATCAGCACCAGTTCCTGCTGGTTTCTTAGCCGTCTTTGCAAGCTTAACATCTCCCCCGCCAAAAAGTAGACAGTACATGACGTTCTTAGCGATGTCTCTGGATTCCAATTCTCCAATATCTCGGGTTAGACTGT
>CALMKR010000261.1 GCA_937867625.1 uncultured bacterium
ATCACCATGTTGCTTGAAAAAATTAGCAAACTGGAATCTGAAATTGTTTCACTCAAAAAAGAATCAAAATCAGTAAAAGTTGAAATAACTAGTCAAAACACTGACTATAGCAAGAAAATTAAACCGCTTTATGACTCGTTAAAAAAGAAAGAAACATTACGCGAAAAAGCGTCAATTAAGCTTTCTGAGAGCACATGTCTAAAACCAAATCGTGTAAATTCTGGTGGAAAGGTGAAATTTTCTTGTCGTGACAAAAGTTTTGTCCTGGATAAGGCTATAGATGTGTCTGAAATCATTGACCCTAGTGCTAAGCAAAAGACCACAATAGCTGAGATTAATAAACTGGATGCTGAAATTAAAGATATTAATAGTAAAATTGAGGAATTAAAGACCCTATACGGCTTAAAGTAAAAGGTTGCAAAATAGCGGTTTTCTTGTATACTGCGAGGGCTTCTAAAAGCTAGACGCTCGTGGCTATGGAAAACACGGCGGGTAGCGCACACGTTAATTATTTCAAAAGAAACACCATGGCAAAGAAACTAGTAAAGAAAATCAAGGTTCAGTCAGTGGGTGGTAAAGCTACACCAGCTCCACCACTTGGACCGGTACTCGGTCAGGCCGGTATCAACATCGGTGAATTCGTTAACCAGTTTAACGAACAGACTCGCGGTGAACGTATGGGTGAAGTCGTCCCAATCGAAATCTCAGTCTACGATGACCGTTCGTTTACCTTCATTCTCAAGACCTCACCAGCTTCACGTCTTATCTTGAAGAAGATGGGCAAGGATAAGGGCTCACAAAAGCCAGGTACCCAAAGTGGTGGCACTATCACCAAGGCTCAGATTCGCGAGATCGCCGAAATCAAGGCCGTTGACCTCACCGCCGCTTCAGTTGAAGCAGCAATGCGCAGTATTGCAGGAACTGCACGTAGTATGGGAGTCAAAGTTGTAGATTAATCTACACGATACTCTAAACAAAAAGCACCCACCAGGGTGCTTTTTGTTTTGTCGTCTTTGCGAGCCAGAGCGAAGCAATCCAGTCTCAAGGTCAAAAGGTTGACGCATACCCCCATCCGTCCTCTCATGTCCGCATCGGCCGTGTCTCTGTAAGAAATAGGGAAGTGAGGCGTCAAAGGGTTTGGAGCCCCAATAATGGGGTGAGTTCAATAAGCCAAGCGAGGTAGGCATATGTTTGATGAAGTAATGAGATCTTTGAAACCGGCGAAGATGGTGCTCGTCGCTGTGATCGAGAAAGACGCGATGTATGTCTTCGATCGGGCGAACTTTGGGGGCAAGATTATAAACAAAGCGACGCGGCCATGGGGAACTAATCCTGACAAACGTGGTCATAAACTCGTGAGGCAGGTGGCATCAGCTTATAACCGGAAGTGCACCACGGTGCGTTCTGGGGCACTTTCAGAAGCAGTCTATTTCACTTTTTGGTTCCCGAAACCTGGCACATTCAAGGTCGAGGACTGGCGAGGAAAAGTCGCCTGTCTAACTGACGAGACGTTGGTCACGAAGGCGCATCGTCGCGTCGTTGAGAGAGCACTCATCAGTGCCAGAAACAAGATAGATTCCTTAAACTGAACAAGGCAGCAACCGCTGACCAATCCACCCGTCCAGTTCGTGCAGCTGGGCGGTTTTTGCGTTTTGGGTTTGATATTGCTATGCTTGCTCTCAGACTAGAAACTATATCTTCGGGGAGAAGAAAGATGACAGACCCATTTAACGGCCTTATGTTGCCTTGGCAAAACGCCCAGGCTCCAATGGCTGAGGTTGTCCGTTGGGGGAATTTCCCTGGCTACAACCAATCGCTTTTGGCGCACAACAACTCGATTCCGTATGTGCTTATGTGGATACAGAGCAGACTGTGCGATCGGGGTGACATTGACTGGCTTTTGCTCACGCAAGCCATTCAATCTCACGACCAAGGTGAACCTCTTTCGGGTGGCGATGAGCACGCCGGCAACAAAACGAATGACAAAGACCTGCAGGAATACTTGGCTGTCAGGGAGTATATGGCATCGGCCGACTATCGCTTCCGGCAACTGTTCATGCGAGCGTTTCTGCTGCAATATGTGCGAAAACCACAGTGGTGGTCGTACATGTCCGATGATTGCCGAAAGACTCTTGTCACCATGGCGGCAAAGTTTTCGCGCGAAGCCGTCATCTTCGAGGCGACCGAACGTCTCGATTACCTAGCCTCGGCGGTCGAAGGATATCGTCGTGGTATCCGGAACGAAGCGGAAACTATGATTGATCATGTGCTCAGGAATCAGGTGCCCAAGCTTGATGCGCTTGCTGAAGAATGGGCGCCATTGTCGGCGGTATGGTCACCCGACCTCCGTCAGCAGCTGGTTTCGCTTGGTTCCAAGTGATGAATGGAGCGTAGGGCCTATCCGGGTCCTGCGCTCCTTCTTTTTCTTATCTCATATCACTGCTATACTACTACCCAATATGGAATTGTCGCGACAGGGAGCCTTGCCCGCAGAGCAGCTACAGCAGCTCATGGACAGTGGTTTTATAAAAGGAGCAGACACCACTCATGTGTCACCAGCATCACTTGACCTCACGCTCAGTGATGAAGTGTATGAAATCGAAGGACTCC
>CALMKR010000262.1 GCA_937867625.1 uncultured bacterium
TGGCTCGGACTGCGAAGTACCTCCTAGATTACTTCAAAGCGACGGTGGTTTATACCCAGTCTGACGAGATAACACTAGGCTGGTTGAACGAGGACAGCGATGTCCAGACTAAGTTAATGTTCTCAGGTAAATATCAAAAGCTCTGCTCCACCATGGCAGCAAGGGCTTCGGTTGCTTTCAACAAAGAATTGAAAGTGTATTTACCTCAGAAAATTGACGAGGACCCAGTATTCGATTGCAGGGTTTGGCAAGTGCCTACTGTTCGTTTAGCAGCGGAGAACTTTCTATGGAGAGAACTCGACGCAACGAAGAACAGCATAACGATGGCAGCATCGGCTTACTACAGCCACACGGAATTACACAAGGTAAGCGGTAAAGAAAAGAAAGACATGCTTATCAAGAAGGGGATCAACTGGAATGAGTATCCAGACTTCTTCAAAAAAGGCGTGTACTTTCGTAAAGAGTCAGTTCAAATGAATCTGACTCCTGCCGAGATATCAAAGATTCCAGAGAAGTTTAGACCTACGGGTCCAGTCCTCAGGAACGTCGTCCTTGAGATACGAATGCCTAAGATTACATCTGTGACTAACTATCCAGAGGTTCTCTTTAAAGGTCAAACACCTATCATTGAAACACAACCAGGAGTATTAAATGAGAATAGTAAAGGGGAAAGCTTACCCAACAGTAACCCAGACTGACATCTTCGGGTTCTTCGAAGAGTTCCGTTGCTTCTCGAACTTTCACCTGTGCCCCGTCACGATTGATGGGTTGACCTACCCTTCGTCTGAACATGCCTATATGGCTATGAAGACGCTCGATGCTTTCCAGCGCAAGAAACTGGCGTTTGAAATCGAGAAGCCAGGTGACGCAAAGAAATACGGCCAAACCGTTACTCTGCGGGAAGGCTGGGCCAATGGCCTTCGTGACACTGAAATGGACCGGGTCGTTTATGCCAAGTTCAGCCAGAACCGTGACATACAAGGAGTCTTGCTTTGTTCGGCTCCAAAGATACTGCACGAAACTAACTGGTGGGGTGACAAGTACTGGGGAGTCTGTGACGGTGTTGGTGAAGACAAGTTAGGTCAGAGTTTAATGAGAGCTCGTGATCGTCTATGGAGAGACTGCTGCCCCAACTTGGTTGCAGTGGCTTCTTCTATAGAAAATGCACATGCTGATGGCTATGTTCCACCAACGATTTCTCAAGGACTTTTCAAGGAAGAGTCTTTTGCTTCTGTGGACTACTCCCTCACTTCTCGCAATCACGAATATAGCGGATCAGACGGAGCAGTCCGCGCATTGGGTCGCTGTGTGAACAACGGCGTACCTCTTGGTTCTGGCAGGGACATAAACGTCTACATCGACCCGATTGATACAGATCGGATGCCAAGCAAGGAACAAACTTTCATCATGGAAATCGAAGTTCATCCAAGCTGGACTCCTTACTTTCTTGAGAAGGAAATGAGAGGATTCATGGCAACTTTGGCGCAACAACGAAGATCTTAAGGAGAACCAGGTGGATGCATCCTCTGTACAAAAATTCGACGAGGCTTACTGGACAGCCAGTGAAAAGGCCATAGGTAACGACGGGGAGAAGTTCAAGAAGTTTCAGAGAAAGTGGACTAGAGAAGATGGAGCCATAGTTTTCCCTTTCAAAGCTTCTATCCTGGATCAAACCGGAGCCCCATCAAGGATGGCTTTTGCTCATTCTTTATCGGTAGCTCTTCGTTATCTACCGTCTCACCGCTCTTCCTACAGAAATCTACATACGGGATTCATTTCGTTCATCGAAAATTTGGATCCAGTAGCTTTGACGGTTGACTATGTGATACGAAGGCCGGAGCATATAAATAAGCCAAAGTTTGAAACTCTTGAGACGAAAAAGTCACGTTGGTACGAAGCCAGCTCTGCTGGGTACGATATGCGTCGTCATATTGAGTCTAGGGATACATCGACGGAGCAGGAGTTTCTTTGGGCTTATGTCCGTAGGAGAAACCATTACAGGTATGCCACAGAAGAACGAGAGGTCAAGTATTGCAAAGAAATATTTGAGGAGATTGTTGCCGGTAACTACGATTTTATTTCCGATTGGGGGGAATTAGCTATTTATCAAGCTGCAGCCGCTTTCAATCCTCAGGTTAAACATGAAACCAGGAAAAGACTACCTGATATTCGATCTGAATGGAAGTGATTCGTACAGACGTAAAAAAGCCCGATTAAAACCGGGCTTTTTTTTAGATTAAAAAGGCCTGGTTTGGTATAAGCTTAGTAGATAGAAACATTGCCATTCACTACAATCGTAAATATGCCAGGGATGAAAATCTCGGACCAATATTTGTGTAAGTGTAGTGAAAGGAGTTAGTATGGTTTACGTTAGCTTAGAGGACCTAGTGGTCAGGTGTCAGAATAGCATAAGCTTTTCTGAGGAGTATATTTGCTACTGGAAAGAGCAAATATCAGCGTGTAGGTTTTGGGAGATCTCACCTAAGAGATATTTCCAAAAGGAGTTAACACATGAGGAGCGCCTATTAAGGTATCTCCAAAGTGAACTCCAACAACTCCAGTGGGAGTTGGATAGTAGTCGTCTGTAGTACAGACGTAAAAAAGCCCGATTAAAACCGGGCTTTTCTTTTTAGCTTAATTCAGCTTGTCTAGATTAGAAATCCAGGGTGATCATGCCGTTGGTGTTACCCAGGCCTACGCCGAGGGCTTCATACGTCTGGAACGACACCATGTCAGCTTCAGTCTTCAGGAATACAGTCGCATCTTGTAACAGATAGAACTGACCCAGGTAAGAAGGAGCCGTGAAGAACATCGCACGGTTGTCCGGCAGAATGTCATTCTTGTTCGTGGTGATGATCTTGAAACCGTAGAAGTTATCAAGACTAGCTTGACCACGATACAGTTCAGAAGCGGCAGGGGAACCAACTTGCGTTGATGGCTGCTTCAGCAGATCAGCGTACATAGATTGGGTCATCAGGATGGTCCCAACTGGTACTTGTTTCTTCACCAGGTACTTCACACCTTCCATCAGGTTGGCTACAGTGAAGCCACCCGAAACACTGTACATGTTACCAGCGGCTTGAGCCACGGCGATACAGTTGTAGTAGAAGTTCTCATCTTCTTGCTTTTGCAGATCTTTAACGCTGTTTTCTTGCAGAACAGTGCGGATGTCGGTACGGTACGTAGCCAACTCGAACTTGCTCTTTTTGAATTCGGCAGATTGGATCTTGCTGAAAGTCACAGGGTAACGGATACCAGTGAAGTAACGTGGCTCTGGGCGACCCAGGAAAGGCATGTTAGCAGCAACGGAATCAGGTTCCTTTTCGACGATAACCGTTGGCTCTTCAGTCGTCTGACGATCCAGCTCAGCAGCGGTAATCATCACAGGCTCAAGAATCTTACGGGTAAAACCGTCTTCACGCAGTTTTTGACGAACGAATGCGCTCATCGCAACGCCAGCTTCTTTTTCCATACCCTGGTCAAGCTTGTCGACGAAAGATTGGTTCAGAAATTGAACGTTCATTGTTTCAGTATTGTATGCCATATTTTATTTCTCCTTAGAA
>CALMKR010000263.1 GCA_937867625.1 uncultured bacterium
CCTTGAAGAGCAACTCACCGCCATTACTACTGAATTACAAACTCTCGCGGTTTATCACGAATCTACTGATGACTGGGAAATTCGTTTTGATCATGATGATCACGGGGAAGCCGACGAGGACCTTATCAGTGACAATGCCGAGGCGGCCGAAGAAGCGATTGCTACCCTGGCACTACTGGAAACCCGCTACCGTAATATCAACCGCGCTCTTAAAAAATTAGCTGACGGGACCTACGGAGTTTGCGAAATATCTGGTACACCAATTGAAGCTGACCGATTAGCTGCCAACCCTGCCGCCCGCACCTGTAAGGCACACCTTAATGACGAGGTAGACCTGCCCCTCTAATATGTCGATAGCCCGCCTCTTTACTGTTCAACCAACGGTGACTGGCGGGCACGTGGTTTCTATTGAGGCTGATATCTCTCGTGGCCTCCACGCTTTCTCTATAGTTGGCCTGGCCGGAAAGGCGATCGAGGAAGCCAAGGATAGAATTTCAGCGGCTATAAAACATACCGGTTTCCCTGCTCCTAAATCACAGAATCACAAAATTGTTATCTCACTCGCTCCAGCCGATCTCAAAAAGGAGGGACCATCTTTTGACTTGCCGCTTGCTCTCTCATACCTGATTGCTCTTGAAGAAATTGTGGTAGATGAAACGAAGAGGATCTTTGTAGGGGAACTTGGTCTTGATGGGAGACTGCGACCAGTTCGCGGTGTTATCAATATGGTCACTGCCGCCAAAGCGGCTGGTTTTTCAGAAGTATTTGTACCGGTTGAAAACGCTCAGGAAGCAGCTTGTATCGAAGGTATCGCGATTTTTGGGGCTCGTGATTTAGCCACGGTTGTTAACCATATCAATGTAAAAAGTCCCGCCCGCCACTACCTGACCGCCCAACCACTCTCTACACTTGACGAATCATGGACTGACACCGCCGTAAAGCTCGAAGATATCAAAGGGCAGGAGAGTGCCAAGCGAGCACTTTTGATTGCGGCCGCTGGTAGACACAATGTCATCATGGTCGGACCACCAGGCACTGGCAAAACCATGCTCGCCCGGGCATTCCAAAGTATCCTCCCGCCGCTATCGAGAGACGAGGCACTCTCTGTCGCCATGATTCGCTCGATCGCCGGCGAAACGACTGACCTCCTCACCACGAAGCCGCCATTTCGCACCCCACATCACACAGCTTCACATACCGCACTCGTTGGTGGTGGGACTAATCCGCGGCCAGGCGAAGTGACCTTGGCCCATTTTGGGGTATTGTTTATGGACGAGTTCCCTGAATTCGATCGCCGAAGTATTGATGCCTTGAGACAACCTCTCGAAGACAGAGTGGTGAGCATCTCTCGTGTCCAGGGTACGGCGATATTTCCTGCCGATGTAATACTCGTGGCAGCTATGAACCCGTACCGGGGCAGTGAAGACGGTACCACTGACCTCGCGAGAGCCATGCAACAAACCTACAAAGATAAAATCTCTGGCCCTATTCTTGATCGTATCGACCTCTGGATTGAAGTCCCGCATGTGTCATACGAAACACTCACGGAGAAAGTGCGCAACAACCACGAAACCAAAGAAGCTCGTACCGCCATCAAAGCGGCCCGCGCTCGTCAGGCGGCACGACTCAAAGATCGTGGCATTAGGACCAACGCCAGCATGACGAGTCGTGATATCGAAGACACTATTTCACTAAGTCCTGAAGTCGAGACACTCCTGAAATCATCAGCTGCCAAACTAAATCTGTCTCCTCGCAGTTACCATCGACTGATTAAAGTAGCCCAAACCATTGCCGATATCGAAGGAAGTGAGATCATCACCAAAGCCCACCTCCTTGAAGCCCTCCAGTATCGCGTTCGCCTGAGCATATAACAATAAAAGTCTCGCTAAAGGGAAATAATGTACGTTCAAAACCTTGCGATTAATCGAAAGGTTTTGTAATCTAGATGTATGGTACAGATTTCAAAATCACCGCTCTCAAAAAGTGACGAGATTGCTCTTTTCATTCAGTTGACCCGACTTTTTTCTAAAAAATCTGATACCGAAATGCAAGGCATTTTGAGTGATTTACTCGGGTATGAAGAAAAATTAATGCTGGCAAAACGATTTGCTATTGTTGTTCTACTTTGGAAAAAACAATCAATCTATTCAATCGCAAAGATAGTACATGTAAGCACATCAACAGTTGCTCGCATCCACCAAAACTACCATATGGATGCCTATATGAATATTATTGAAGCTCTCGATAAACGAAATCCTTCAATCATGGCGATTTTAAAATCAATTGATGATGTACTTCATCTCGGCGGTATTCTACCCCATTACGGTGAGACACATCGATCAGAAATGTATAAAAGGGATATGGAAGCTAAGAAAAAGCGTCGGGCGATAAACTAAAAGACCTTGCGATTAATCGAAAGGTCTTTTAGTTTTGAACGGAAGTATAGCCGTTAAAATGGGTTGCGACCACCACGTACCTCAAAGTGTAAATGTGGTCCGGTCGACTTTCCAGTATTACCAAGTCCACCAATTGTTTCACCAGCCGCGACCACGTCCCCTACACCTACCGCATTACTAGAAAGGTGAGCGTAGAGTGTTTGTGTACCATTAGCATGTTTGATAACAACATACTGTCCATAACCACCATTCCAACCAGAGCTCTTTGACACAATCACTTCACCACCAAGCGCTGCTCGCACCGCTGTCCCAACAGCTCCACCAAAGTCGACACCGTTATACCCATGAATACCTTGTGTCTTAATCGTCCCCGGGGCCGGGTGCACAAAGCTGCCAGTACCCTTACTACCACTGGCTTTGCCGCTAACTGTCGGCTTTTTAACCACAGCAGTATGAAGCGCACCACCTGGCACAATAATAGTTTCACCAATGGTGAGAGCGGCGCTTTTTTCAAGTTGATTATATGAAGCCACTTCGTCGGTATTGGCTTCATATTTCTTAGCAATAGAGACGATGGTATCACCCGACTTCACTACGTGACGGACACCGGCAATTGGCAGGATGATGAGCGTGTCACCAGGTTTAATTGCTTTAGCACTCGCCAAATCATTTGCCCACAAAATAGTATTAGCTGTCACATCAAACATCTCAGCAATCATGGAGAGAGAGTCGCCTTCGCGAACGGTATATACACTGATCTCACCACCACTTTGCTTTTTTTCACTCAGTTCATCTTTACCAATTGGGCCTGACGAAATAAGGGCACCTTCACTCACCATCACATCGGCACCGCCACGAGAGCTACTTGGGTCAGGATTGGTGGCGGCAGCCAGTAGTGGGGTATCGAGCACTGTCGTCATAGTTACCACCTCCGGAGTAGACATGTCCGCTGCGTCAGTACCACCAAAAAAAGGAAACACGCCAGCTTGCACAGAAAAAGGCACCACTACCACTAATAGGCCAACAAAAATTTCAAGCGAACGGCCAATGGCCGATGGAGTATAGTATGACGTCACCGAACGGGCTACTGTTTGCACACGCACCGATGAGTTTTTTATGAAACGTTGAATAAGGTAATGCTTATGGACTCGCCGCCTTGTTACTACCATTACGGAAAAACTGAAGTCCCTTGAGTCAAGCTGATCGAGGGACAGAACACCAAGCAAGGGGTGTACGTGGTGACTATTTTACTAGATAGGTCAAAAGGGACAATTGACTGGGGTACTTTTCT
>CALMKR010000264.1 GCA_937867625.1 uncultured bacterium
AGGTAGTATCCTTTTCTGGACGAAGGGTGATTTCACCATCGTAGAGATCCTTCTTGTCACTTGACTTCACGTCATCGGTAGACACGAGGGTCTTGCCATGACTATCCTTCAAGGTTACTTCAGTAGCACGTGAGGTATCCCACTTGATGGTGATACGATCGCCACGAGTAATCTTGGTGTCAGAAATCTTCAAGGTACACTTTGGTGAAGATGATCCACCGCCACCTCCACCGCCAGAAGTTTCAACAGTCACGGTACGTGTACATGAACTGGTCTGATTGTTGTCACCAGTAAGGGTAAGGGTGTAGGTAGTCGTATCAGATGGCGACACAGTGGTAGAACCATCAGCCGCTACAGTACCAACGCCAGGGTTGATAACTGCTGAGTTAACGTTTGTAGTATCCCAAGTAAGCGTTACACTAGAACCCTTCTTGATAGTACTCGCTGACGCGTTGAAGTATTCACAACGTGGAGCTTTCACTTCAGGCTGATTAACGGTAATGGTCTTGGTGCAAGAAACAGTCTTGTTCTCAGCACCGGTAGCGGTCAAGGTGTAGGTAGTAGTTTCAAGTGGTGACACTGAAGTCGAACCATCAACAGCAACATTACCGATACCATTATTGATGGCCGCCGAAGTCACATTGGTAGTTCCCCACGAAAGAGTTGAACTCTGACCGCGATTAATGACTGCAGGTGCTGCATTCAGGAAATCACAAGATGGAGTCTGTGGCACGATAATGATGATCGTAACACTACAGGTACGAGTACCGCTAAAACTACGTACAGTCATCGTGTATGTAGTGTTCTCAACTGGATTAACGGTAAGATTACCTGAACGAACTGATACTTCGCCAATCCCCTTATCGATTGAAGCAAAAACAGCGTTAGTAGTTGTCCAACTAAGGGTTGAGGTAGCACCAGTAGCGATACTGGTCGGACTCGCTGTCAAACGACAAACTGGCACAATCGGTTCACCATGATCATTATCTGATCCGCCGCCACCAGTTGAACCACCAGTTGTGCCTCCACAACCTGTACAACCAGTACCACCACCACCTGTAATTGCAGCAAACGCACTATTAGAAATAGAAAACGCCGCTACGAATAACATCGAAATGAGCAATGCCGCAAAACTAATTTTTTGAATAGTCATAGTAAATAATGATTTTTATAATGTATACCTACACCGAATTTCTTCGGATGAAAGAAATCGTTCCGTAGAACGATTACTCAGAATCCGAATTGATTCTTGAGATTTGTTGTGTGGGCAGCAGCCTTATCGCTGCCGCCCACACACTACTCTTGCCAATCAGGCATCCAGACCCCACCTACCTTGCGGTTGATGAACGTCTTTCCGACTTGGACGGCCCACTGGTAATCCCAGTGGATCTTGTTGTCGCTCCCGAGGAAGCAGACCACCTCTTCGCCACGCGGCGAAATATGGACAGCTTCCTTACTCTTGCAGTCAACCCGGGTATACGGACCACCTTCGGGTCCGACCATGCAATCGACGACATGCCAGACAGGGACCTTTTTTCCCTTATCGACCGCTGTCGGTTGATTGCAATTGATTTCACAGGCCACAGCGACCTGTGGGGATGCGAAGGTCGCCGCCCCTGCACCGATAACACCGATCGAAACCGGATTCATGGGCAGGACAGCCAGAGCAAGAGCGGAAAGTTTCATCATGGTAGTGGCGCCTCCAGCGCATGTTCGAGGGCACAATGCCCATGAGTTGAGCTCCATTTAGTCAAAGAACAGTAGGAGCGGTTATGCCAATATACTAGCATAACGCACAGTATTTGTCAATACAATAGAGACTGTGTCAATGCTGCCTGTTGTAGTACCGTGATGCCTTTGCAAGCACTCCCTATACACCAAAATAACCAGCAGAAATGCTGGTTATTTTGATTACTCTAGCGGATTTATTAGCGGGCCAAAGTCTTTTCGGAGAGGAGCTTCGCTTCGACAATAAAGCGGTCTTCTTTGGCACCAAAACTGTTACAGGTCACCAGTGTGAGGCGCTTCGCCGTCACCTCAGTGGGAATAGTCACCGTTGAGGCCTTGGCCTGATAGACCTTTTCGACCCGGTACGTATAAAGTGTACCTTCACTTTCAAGCTCGATCACATCCCCCCACTTCAACTTCTGAATACCGTTGAGGGCTTGGAAGTTCTTGTTCATCACATTTGGGAGATAGCTAGAATGGCCCAAAATAAGGACATTTCCATCTTCTCCAAGGAGGGCGGAGTCGGGGTGACGGACGAGTCCTTTGAGAAGGCCATTATCCAGTGCGGTGACATCATTAGTCTCAGGATTGAGTACTGGCACATTACGTTCAAGGGTTGGGATCATGAGTCGGACTGGTTTTTCAGTACTGACCGGTGCTACCACTGGCACAGTTACTTTTGTGGTTGTTGCTATAGTAGAGGTAGACGAAGCTGCTTCTGGTGTTGCATCAGCTGGCTCAGGCAAAAAATCAACTACTGCCAAGACTGCGTACGTCAGGGTAAAAATTACAAAAAAGACAGCCAGGAACGGTACTTTGCGTTCCCAAACAGCATCAAACAATGAAGATTGAACGTGCATAGATGGCTCTATAATATCACAAAATAGCTGTTGTGTCAATTTACCCCGTTAGAAATACCCCTCCCTCGTTCAGTAACCACAGTACGGTGTACCAACTGCTCCATGGACAAGTATCCACCGGCTCCACTACGGTATTTCTAACGGGGTTAACCCCACAAACACCTCCGGAGGCCAGTCTTCGAATTTTTGCCTAGGGTACCCCTTTGTCACGGACTTACTGAATTGAGATCTGAGTCTAAGTAGCTAGTACAAGATTTGACATATCCGTCTTTTCGTTTTATTGACTTTTGCACTATTCTATGGTAATATGCCCGCATTATGACAAACAATCGTGAACAGCAGCAGAAAGACGGCGTTATGAAGTCTCTTGCTATTGCGGGTTTTATTGGACTCATTATTGTGGTTTCGTGGTTAGGCGTCCAACTGGTGAAAGTAGTACCAAACGCCTTCACTTCCCTCGCCTCACTCGCTGACAGTGTATATAGCTATGACACCCGCGGCCTTATGGTCGCCAGTTCAAAAGGCACCGTAAACGACGACGAGTCTGTCACTATTAATTGGAATGTACCGAAGCGTACCGGTACGTTTGCTTTTTCCTACGCCTGTAGTGAAGGATTGGCAGTTGATATGCGCGACAGCCTTGGTGCCATCAAGGCACTCACTTGTGATACCAACTACAATATCGGTAGTGTCAGTGCGGTTGATATTATCGCCACTTCAGAAAAAAATCGCTTTACTGACCTACGCTACCGCATCGACTTTATTCCGTCTGGTAAAGAGGCTCCCCTCATGAGTGATGAGAGTACTATCACGATTGTAAACGCCACTATTGGTACTACCGGCACCCCAGAAGTGACTGTAGCTACCTCAACCCCAGCTACTACTACCCCAGTTGCAACCGAAACCCCAACCAAGCCAACCGCCCCAACGATGCCCGCCACTCCAGCTCAGCCGGTGTATACACAACAGCCTATCTACAGCATCCCAACCTCAAATCCAAACGGCTTTACCGACCTGGCTGTTTCATTTGTCGGCAGTGGTATCCTTGTTGGTCAGTCCTTCAAAAATACCGGAACTATCGACAATGATGAAACTGGCGCGATTAAGTTCATCGTCCAGAATATCGGCACCAAGACTTCGACCGCTTGGACCTATACCGCCAAGCTCCCAAATGGTGAGACCTATACCTCA
>CALMKR010000265.1 GCA_937867625.1 uncultured bacterium
GGAACTGATGAAGCTCAGGTCCAGTCCTGAATTTGTATGCAGACATGATCGGGCTCCTTTAAAGTTGATCAATATTCTTATACCAAAAGCAAAGACGCATATGGTAAAATAGACCTATGGAAATGAAAACGTCGAAAATCCTGTTTACGAGGCAAAAGCACCAAGCTGACAGGGCTGGGTTCCACTATGATATTCGTCTCGTACATGGTGACGTGGCTTACTCATGGGCAACCAAGAAAGACATTCCTGCTATTGGTGGTTCTATAATTCTCCATGAACAACCAGTTCACACAGCTAGCTATGCCCTGAGCGAGAAGGTAGTTATTCCTAAAGGAAACTATGGTGCTGGTGTAACTACACTAGACTTCGTTCGTAAGGCTGACCTTACTAAGAACGAGGGTGAAAATCATTTCATCTTATCCACACCACAGGGTGAGAGATACCTATTGAAGCATATACCCGCCTACGGACCAAAGCAGTGGCTGTTCCGTAACCTAGGTCCTGAACAGGTAAAGAAAGCCGAGAGCGAAGGGGTTCAGGAAGAACTGTATCCACCCCTGCCTGATATTTATACTATTCTCACACCTAAACCCACTCCTCCGAAGCCTAAAACTCCAGTGTTTCGCATAACAAAAATAGCAGCAGTAGCTAAAGAACTATTAGATAAATTCAAGCCAGACGTTACTCCTGAGCAAATGTCTCAACTAGGTGTTCTCGTCGGTAAATATACTGAAGGCAAGCCTGAAGAGGGAAACTTCTTTAAGACTGACGCTTCTTTAAAGGCTTGGCCTGATAAATGGCACAATGAGCAGCATCCACTAGGTTGGTATGAATGGTATCAAGGTTGGTCTAAAGGTAAACGTACTGATGACGATGAGCGTCAGATTAAGCGCTGGATATCATTCAAAGCTCGTCATTTAGCACAACTTCAAAAAGCAGATCCTACACTGCAGGATCTGTCCGTACAACCACGTCGCCGTCAAGCTTTGCTTAACTGGGGTATTGCTCCAGGCATTGAGAAAAAGGCTATTGCCGTTGAAATGTATCAACACAATGAAACAGGCCGTAAGATGTGGGCTCCCGAAGGTAAAGCTCCGTCTGATCGTTGGTCTTCTATGGGTAAGACTAAGAATGTACTGGCTCAAGATGGGCGTAAGTTTAGCAAAGATGGGGCGATATTTTCTAATCGCAATAAATCATTACCTATCCGTCCGTTAGGTTACTATAAAGAATATACCTTAAAAGCTAATAGCAGTGGCAATCGTGGACCTGTTCGTATGGTGTGCGGTGGAGCTGATCCATCTATGCCTGAAGTGTGCTATTACACATCGGATCACTATAAATCGTTTACAAAGATGGATATGAACAGATACCTACAAAAAGTTGCTTCCACAGTTCAAATGGAAAAAGTTGCCCTACGTCGTGCAGTAGCTGAGTTTGCCAAGGGTAAGATATCTATGAAGATAGAGGAGATGGTACGTCGTGGAGTTGTTAAGTCTCCTAACACCTATGCTAAAGGTATGCGTAAAGGTAATGACAACATTGCTAAGCAGGTTGGTGGTAAAATCATGAGAGCTAGGGGAGACGCACCTAAGCTACTAGCTGAACGAGCTGGTGGGTATGTTGCTATTCCTGATAGAAAACACGGTGCCACTATTATTACTGACAAGAAGAATAGCGTTATGTTCCCAACTAAGGGTGCCCATCAGTCTTTCATCAGACATGAATTGTTTGAAACGATGGATGCTAATGCCAAAAGGTCTAAGATAAGCAACCACTATAAAAATCTGCCTAATACATACGGTGCATTTAGAGATGCTGGTGCGGATCACAGACTTGCTGATAAAACTCAGAAGTTAGTACAACATCATGGTTCAATAAAGCCTAGCAAATTTGCCGCAAAGATAGACGATAAAGAAATACCTGTAGGTACTCATTATAGCCCTAGAGTTTTAACTAGAGAATCTGAAATGGCTCGTAAAAATCCTCACGTTCAGCATATACTGCAAAGGGTAAGGCAGGGATCGGGGGAAGCTAGAATGATCCAAAGAATAACCGGCAAGCAATACGGAGTTGACAAAATGACGTCTAAAGATCATCGTAAAGCGTTTGGAGCTAAGCCAGACGGGTATGATGACCAGTTTGGCAATAAAGTTAACAAGTTTATAGTTAACAAGAAGTAATGAACACCTATCTTATCAAGATTGCTTTGTCTGCTGTACCAGCACCAAAAGATAAATCCAAAGAACCAACTCTACGTCCTCACACACGCAGGGCATTGGCTAAACTCGAACGTACGGGTGGCTTACTGGTAGATCATTCTATGGGTTCTGGTAAGACTCTGCTGTACCTAAAGGCTATCGAAGCCTATCAGAAGAAGCATCCTAAAGAAGACACTCTCTTTTTAGCCCCGGCAAGCTTGACTACCAACGTAGACAAAGAAATTAAGAAGCATGGTGTGAAGATCGACGTCTCGAAGCTCAATGTAATGAGCTACGAGAAAGCGGCTATTGCTGCTGAGAAACTACGTAAGAATAAGTATGGTATGGTTGTGGCGGATGAGGCCCACAAGTTACGTAACACTGGAACGAAACGTCACCAGGAGTTGAGTGACATCATATCTAGGGCTGAACGTCGTTTGTTAGGTACAGGAACTACTGCCTACAACCATGTTTCGGACATTGCCCCGTTAGTTAACTTGGCTGCTGGTAATCCTGTGCTGCCTGAAGGCAAAAAAGCCTTTGAAGAAAAATTTGTCAGCAAAAAGACTGAACAGCCTCCGCTTTTAAAGCGTATCATGGGCTCCCCTGCCAAGGAAGTTCACAACCTTAAAGGCAAGCGTGAGCTTAGCGATGTTCTGCGTCAGTACGTAGATCACTATGACTTAAAGGACGATCCTTCTGCAAAGGATAAATTTCCTACTAGAACCGATAAGATAATTGAAGTCGAAATGAGTCCTCAGCAAAAGGCTCTATATGGCTACATGGAAGACAAACTACCGTTCCACCTTAAGCTTAAAGTTCGTATGAACATGGCTTTGGATAAGCGCGACACAGCACAACTGCAAGCTTTCTCTAGTGGTATTCGCCAGGTTTCTAACTCACTGAAACCATTCATGCCTAAACATCAGGATACAACCCCTAAAATGATAGCGGCGGCTGAGTCCATGCATGCTTCATATAAAGCTGATAAGAAGAATTTCAGAGGCATAGCCTACAGTAACTATTTAGGTGCAGGTCTTCAAGAGTATTCTGACGAACTAAAAAAACGAGGGGTCAAACACGGGTTGTATCATGGCGGTCTTAGCAAGACACAGAAAGATCAGTTGGTTGAGGATTATAACAGCGGCAAGGTCCCGGTCTTAGTCGTATCTTCTTCTGGCACTGAAGGTTTAAACCTTAAAGGTACCCGTAA
>CALMKR010000266.1 GCA_937867625.1 uncultured bacterium
GACTCTTGCGCGAAATCGCCATCGAGGGCGACCGCAGCTACTACGACACCAACAGGGTCTACCGCACCAGCCACAGCATGTAACGTGACTATCGGCTACGCTTAAATGTCTGACATCGCAAGAACAATATCTGAGCTTACACCTACTACTGTACTTACAGGTATAGAGGAGTTTGTACATAGCCCAGGAAATATTGCTACATCTGATGTCATTAAAAATTATGTAAACAGTTATAACTCAGTATTCCATGTGAAATCTTATGGAGCTGTTGGCGATGGTGTTACTGATGATAGCACCGCAATAAATGCAGCGATTGCATCTGCCAATGCTGCTAGTGGCGGAACGGTGATTGGCGACAGTTCAGCAACGTATGCTTGCCACAGTCTTCTACCTAAAAATAATGTGGAAATAAGGGGTCTTAACTTACTTAACAACTCACCGCTGACGCTACCTACCTTTAGACACACTGATAACTCCAGTGGTCTGACCAATTTCAAGCTTGTCCTTTGCACACTAACAGGTGGCAACCACTGGTACTCAAGGGGTAACGTCAATTTTTGTAAGTTCTTACACAACAGATTCTACGGGGCAAGCGGTGTCGACACATTCATCGTATTTTTTGACGCATACAGCACCAACCCTTACAACACCATAAGCAACAATCTTTTCTCTGGCGTAACAGGTGGATGTGATATGCTCGGCTCTGGTGCTCTCGACTACAGCGAAATCTCCTCTAATCGCTTTGAGAGCGGCGACGGACAAGGTTGGGGAATTACTAGCTGTAGTTATTCAAGATGTGTTAATAACGTCTTCTCGGAGGTTGGTAACGCAATCGGCTTTGAGGGCGTAACGACAGGTAATGTCATTGTGGGGAACACAGTTTACCGATCAGGCGGTATTAAACTAGCACTTGTTGGTGGCTCTGATATAAGCCGAGGTAACTCAGTTATAGGAAATAATCTTTTTTACTCAGGTGGGATTGAAAATGGACAGGGGTATGAGGATATTATCACGGGCAATACCATCTACCGCAGTATAAGCAAAGGGATATATGGTTCTTTTGATAGGTGTAAAATTAGCGACAATCTGCTTTACGATACAAACTACGTTAACTCCGCTGTGACAGTTAATGGAAGCCTGATTACTGGCGGTGGTATTATTCTACTAGATAACGCTTCTATTGCCACGCCAAGAGGCAATATGGTTGATAATAATAAGCTGTATTGTTCTCGTACCTCTTGGACTCACCCTAATGGAAGTTCTAAGACCTCTTTTACTGGCCCGATAGCTATAGACAGCACCTACTCAA
Organism: uncultured bacterium; assembly: GCA_937867625.1. GTDB lineage: Bacteria > Patescibacteriota > Minisyncoccia > Phycocordibacterales > UBA918 > OLB19. The sequence continues at coordinate 1,310 of CALMKR010000266.1, forward strand.
AAACACGAATAACCCACAACTCAGCTGATAATACTTACGGCACAATACAAGATAATGGAACTGATACAGTCCAATCAGTTGACTGGAGTGTAGACTTTCAATCTTCAAACAACGTACAAAGGTTACGCCACTCTACTGGAAACTTTCTTGCAAATGCCGCATTTGGATTTTGGAATGCAGGTACATCTGTCGCACCTGACGCATGGACGTTAGCTGGCGATGCAACAATTGCTCGTTCTTCGACAGCGACAATTGGTAGCTACTCAGCTCAGATAACATTTGGTACTGCCAATACGGGCGAATTTTATCAGGCTGTACCAACTGCGACAGTTGTTGACTACACTTTCTCATGTTATGTTCAGCGTACTTCAGGTACGGGAAGAGCTAGACTCGTAGCACAAAGAGCTGATGCGCCGTATACAGAATTTGCTTCAGTAGAATTATCTACGACTGCTGGTTGGCAAGCAGCTATGTTAACTGTTAAGCCCTCAGCCGGAACTTCACTTAGATTCTCAATTCGTTCATATGATGGCGTCACATCAACATGGCTTGTTAGTGAATGTATGTTCCAAGAATCAAAAGCGGTAGCAACAACTTTCCAGTACGCAGCACTTGATGATTCATCAAATCAAAACGTATACGGGCAAAAATACTTTGGCTTTGCAAGTGTATACGATCTTAGTGTTACTAACTCAATAACTTTACCAAGTGGTAAAAACGTAGTAAATAACATAACTCAAACTCTAGATTTCGGTTCTTCCTTCACAGACAAAGCCCAACTTGTAGTCACTGGGCAATCATGGGTGACTACTTCAAGTGAAATCACAGCACAAGTATTAACTCCTTCAGGTGTAGACCCAGACGAACTACGCTTGT
>CALMKR010000267.1 GCA_937867625.1 uncultured bacterium
GCTTCGATAACTTATTCAACTTTTTGCAACGGCAAGCCTAGGTGTCGCAAAAATGCTTCTGCTTCTGCCTTGGTCTTTGCGGTAGTCACGATAGTGACAGCAAATGAGAAGGAATCCTTGAGTTCATCGTCAGCACATTCTGGGAAGATAGTACTGTCTTTGATACCAATGGTGATATTCCCCATCTCATCAATTGCGGTAGCCTTCAGACCACGGAAGTCGCGAGTCTGTGGGATAGCAATGTGAATGAGCTTGTCGATGAAGTGAATCATGCGAGCACCACGAATGGTAATCTGGTGACCGATGATTTCTCCTTCACGGAGCTTAAAGGCGGCAATCGACTGCTTGGCTGGACGTGGTGATGGCTTTTGCCCAGTAATGAGCGAAAGACGATCAACAATCATTGCTTCGCGGTGTTTATCCTGCACACGGCCAGTTCCCACTGACACCACGATCTTTTCGAGCTTTGGTGTCTGCATCACATTCGTGTACCCGAAGGTACCCTTCATGGCTTCAAATGTTGAGGCGAGCTTCTGTTTGGTAGTTTCCATATGCATTAGATTTTCTTACCGCTTGGTCGGGCAACACGCACTTTCTTCTTCTTGTCGCCTTCACCCTCAAAGATGTAGCCAATGCGCACCGTCTTGTTCCCCTCCATGAGAGCAACGTTTGATGCATCAATTGGCATACTCTTCTCGATAATCTGTCCCTGTGAACGTGTTCGCTTGTTCTTCTGGTGTTTGGTAGCGACGTTCACCCCTTCGATAACCACCTGGTTCATATCCTTCATGGTCATGAAGATGGTACCAGTCTTGCCTTTATCTTTTCCGGCAATCACCTTTACGGTGTCTCCTTTCTTGAGTTTCATATGATGAAATAGTTAGGCGACTACACGACCTCCGGGGCCAATGAGACGATTTTCTGATAACCAGCTTCGGCCAATTCGCGAGGGATTGGACCAAAAACGCGGTTCGCTTTTGGTTCTTTCTTCACCTTGTCGACAAGCACTACGGCATTGTCGTCAAAGCTCACGTATGAGCCGTCCTTGCGACGGTAGGGCTTCACTTGACGCACTACTACTCCGTACACAACATCCTTCTTCTTTACTGCTTTGCGAGGTTCGGCAGTCTGTACTGAAAGTACGACCATTTCACCGAGCTCAGCGTAACGCTTCTTCGAGCCACCAAGAATCTTGAACACACGTCCGACCTTGGCACCCGAGTTGTCCGTAATCCGAACAATTGTCTGTGGCTGAATCATAGTGAATTCATTACTTGGTTAAAAGGGTGAAGTGCTTGCGCTTTGACATTGGACGAGTTTCGCGGATTTCTACAATCGCGCCTTCTTTCGCCGTGTTGCCAGCATCGTGTACCAAGAACTTCTTGGTACGACGCATGAACTTCTTGTACTTTGGATGCATCACGTACCGCTCGACAGCGACCGTAATAGTATCCTTCATCTTCGTAGAAACGACAGTCCCTTTGAGGACACGACCGTTCTGTGTAGTTGAATCTGTTGTCATATCCTATTACTTGGTGTCGGCCTGGCGTGCACGAGCGGTCAATTCGGTGAGGGTACGTGCAATCGTGAGCTTTGCCTTTCTAATAATTGATGCCTTGCGGGTAAAGCGGTCTTTGAAGCGTTCACTCTGGAGTTCACCGCGAGAGGTGGTCACGAGCTCTTCGAGCTCACTCACACTCTTCTTTGCAATATCTTCGTATTTCATATGCAATGCTGGTTACTTAGCGATAGTGTCTGCTTTTGAGACTACCTTGGCTTTTAATGGGAGCTTGTTGACTGACTTGCGGAGTGCCTTGCGAGCGAGTTCTTCACTCGTTGCGCCCTTCACTTCAAAGATGATGCGACCTGGTTCTACCTCAAAGACGTAGTGGTCGAGATCACCCTTACCCTTACCCATCGGTACTTCGGCAGCCTTCTTCGTAATTGGACGATCTGGGAAAATACGGATGTATACCTGACCAGTCTTACCAAGCGTACGAGAAATTACTCGACGAGCGGCTTCAATCTGGTTTGAACGAACACGAGAAGCAGTGGTAGCCTGGAGACCGAATTCACCAAAGGCGACTGTGGTCCCGCGGGTAGCTGGACGATTACGCTTCTCTTCACTCTTGCGGCCAGTTTGCCACTTGCGGTGTGCTACTTTTTTTGGAAACAACATACCTGTTTAGCGGTTACGTGGCGCTCGGGGAGCGCTTTCTCTGGCCTCGCCGCGAGCTGGAGTTGCCTCCTGGCCTGCCTTGCGATCACCAAAGATATCACCCTTATAAATCCAGACCTTAATACCAATAGCACCGTATGGCAAGCGCGCAGTAACGCGAGCGAAGTCAATATCGGCACGGAGTGTCTGGAGCGGAATTCGACCCTTCTTCAATTCTTCAATACGAGCCATATCAGCACCACCGAGGCGGCCTGACAGCTTGATACGAACTCCCTGTACATCACGACTGGCCATCACTTTTTCGATGGTCTGCTTCATGACGCGACGGAAGGTCATACGCTTTTCAAGGCCTTCAGCAATCATCTGACCGACAATGTTCGCACTACTTTCTGGCGTACGAATTTCTTCAATGTCGAGCTTGATTTCTGGCTTACTGATAAGACCAGCCTTACGGAAGAGCATATCAATCTCCTGCTTGAGCTTGACCGCACCTTCACCACTACGACCGATCACGAGACCAGGACGAGCAGTTTTGATAATGATACGAACCATCTTCTGGTTGCGTTCAATTTCAACCGTATCAACGGACATACCCTTAAGACGCTTTTCGAGGAACTTACGAATCGCGGCGTCGACGCGAATGTACTCACGGTACTGCTTTGGATCGGTTGTGAACCAGCGACTCTTCCAGTCGCGGATGATACCGACACGCTGTACGTATGGATGTGCTACGTGTGTCATAGATTATTTGGTACCGAGCTCAATAGTAATGTGACTGGCTCGCTTGTTGATGCGAGAAGCCGAACCACGAGCACGTGGCATAAAGCGCTTTAGAGTTGGTGCCTTATCAACAGACACAAACTTCACAATAAGATGATCAGGATTGGCACCCGCCTGCTTGGCGTTTGCGACAGCTGAAGCGAGAAGCTTACCGAACTGTACGGCGGCACGCTTTTCAACGAATTGGAGTGCGTGTTGCGCGACACCAACCTTCTTACCACGAATCACATCAGCCACGAGGCGAACCTTGCGGGGTGATTGGCGATAGTTTTTGAGAGTTGCTTTCATACAGTTTATTTCTTCTTAGTAGCAGGTCCTGCTGATTTAGCGGCCTTGGCTGCTGCGATTTCGGCTTCCTTCTTCTTCTGTTCAAGTTCCTTCTGCATCTTACCTCCGTGACGATGGAACTTCTTCGTTGGTGAGAATTCACCAAGACGATGACCTACCATTTCTTCTGCAACAGTAACCGCAATGTGATCTTTCCCGTTGTGAACGCCGAAGGTGAAGCCAACCATTTCTGGCGAGATCATTGATGCTCGCGCCCAGGTCTTGATTACACCACTCTCTCCGGGTTTCTTTCCGGCGATCTTTTTGAGGAGCTTTTCGTCTATGTATGGTCCTTTATAGAGTGATCGTGACATATGTTTATATATTTGGTAACCCGCGTATACTTGCTCATTTCATACTGAAACGAGCCGCACAGTGGCGGCTGATTGAGAATCCCTCGTAAAGACAGGTAACGGCCGGCCTTAACAGGGACTCCCAACATCTTTCATCCCTTTGTTTTTGACACTTCCTTGGTATCTGTACGTACAGATACTCGAGGTTGGAACGTCGCCAATACTACGTGAAATAAGGGGAAAAGTCAATTAAATCAAGACGGGCTTCTTCACTCGTACGATTTCTTGACATTATTATTATACTAGATTATTATTAAATTACTGAATTATTATTAATCCAAATTTGTTTATTATGTATCAAACTAAAATAACCAGTCAGGGCACTATTTCTATCCCTGCCCCACTACGTAAAAAATACGGTCTTGTCCCAGGAGACACCATAACTCTCGAGGATAACGGCAAAATCATAATTCAAAAAAGCACTGACTTGGCCTCGGTGCGAGCTCAAAATGCCAAATACGTAGTAGATAAAAAGCCCTTTATTGCCAAAGGTGGCGATGGTTTTACTATGCATGTGTTAGAAAAATATGGCCAAAAATAAATCTGGTTCGCTTGATACTAATATCTTGCTCCGCCTGATTGTAGGTGATGTTCCGGAGCAAACCGCTGTTATTGAAACTCTTTTGACCGAAGCAACGGTGCTTCAGGTAGCCGATATTGCTATCTTTGAGACTGTCTTTGTGCTGCAAAGCTATTATCAATTTTCCCGTGAAGATATTTATCAATCGCTCACCGCAATCGTCCGTCACCCAAAAATAAACTGTAACCGTCGGCTTTTTGAGCAGGCTTTTACGCTATACCGCCAGTATCCAAAACTCTCACTCGTAGACTGCGCCCTACCGCTCTATGCAGAACTGAACAACGCTACGCCGTTATATACCTTTGACAAAGACCTCGCGAAGTCATTAGCCAATACACAAGCATTGTCATGATCACCCCTTCGCACCTCATGTATAGCTGGGCGCTCGCCAAACGGACCGAGAAAACCGCCCTGGAAGGGCCGGTAAAACACCGCGCTACCGCCTTTGTTATAGGTGCCCTGCTGCCAGATATTCCGGTGTATGTCTTCTTTTTGGTCTGTGGGGTGCTGCTCGGCTATGGGCATGAACAACTCTGGGATGATATGTACTTTAATTCCGGCTGGTCGGTCGCTTTTACCCTCAGTCACTCGCTCCTCCTTTGGCCACTTTTATACCTCATCGCGAAGTATAAACAGTCGTTTATAGCACAATGGGTGGCAGTTTCGGCCATTTTTCACATTGTGGTGGATTTTTGTGTCCATACGGCGGATGCCTACGCTCATTTTTGGCCGCTCACGGATTGGCGATTTGTAAGCCCCATCTCTTACTGGGACCGGGCGGCTTATGGTCAGTATGTAGGGTGCTTTGACGCCGCTCTGGTGCTCGCTCTACTCTGGTGGCTATCTACCCGCTACCGTGAGAGTAAGCTGCGTTTTTTAATCTACGTACTTTTAACCCTCGCCGCCCTTCGCTTTCTGATGGAGTTTTATAGCCTACTTAATTATGCCTAGACCCCGCGGCAGTGAGCATACCACCCTCACGCAGACGGCTGAGTTACTCGTCCATGAGCTCAAAAAGCAATCGGGTATCAAAATGATTGCTCCCGGCATTATCGATGCCAAGCGTTCAGGCAAGCGCTATATCACTGCGGTCTATACTTCAGCCGGTATTCACTTCATAGTCTCCGGGACCGGGGTACAAAAGATTGCGGTGCACCTCACCGATGCTACAGCTGGACCAAAGCTGGTGGCCACCCTCAAAAACGCCAAAGCCCTCAAGCAATTTGCTTGGGGCGAGCGATCACATTCGTAATGGTACTGGAGGTCCGCTCTATGCGATGACAAAGCGACTGCGCCTTCAATTGTAACTGAAGGCGCAGTCGCTGATGTATATGTGGTTTTATTGAGTATCCCGTACCGAAGAGGGATGTTGCTTGAGACCCCGTTCCTCTAGCAAGGCATCAAAACCGGCAAGAAAATCGGCGTCCGCGTATGCTGACTCTGCCATCACCTGAACACCTGTCTGTTTTGGCTTTGAAGAAGCTGCGGATTCTTCAAACGGTACACCTAGCGACCGAAGCAGCGCGATGTCTGCATCTTCAAGCGGGGCCAGAGCGGCGTCGGGACGAGGCGTGCCGGGATTGCTAGCTCCAACTTTTCTCTCTGGGGTAATGGTAGAAATATCGGCCGCCGCAATAGTATCCATACCATCATCTGAGATCCTTGGTCGGTCCGCTATATAACTCGGCTTTATGGTGATATTGGTATTTGGCAGCGACTCAGGTTCCACTAATCGGTCGACATATGAACTGACTTCCTCTGGCGTAAACGGAAATTTTTTGGCTACCACCTGAGCAATCAGGTTATTTTTCATTCGTCTGATACTGAACTGATCTTCGGCCGACATGCCACTCTGTGTGATGCCAAACTTAAGCGTCTCCATAGCATCTAAATGCGTACTATCGAGTATTTTTTTGAAAGCATCAAACTTATCTGCCTGCGATTCACTACTTTTCTCTTGCCCAAGCAATCTTCGTAATAGAGCATTGACTTCAGCAGTAGTATACGACTGACCGGACTCCTCGAGCTCTTTCAAATAACTTTCTTTTACAGACCGAATCTCTAACGCTTCTGTATCGCTAAACGCATCACCCGCACGATCGGCATCAGCAATCCGTCGTAGTATTTTACGGCTATCACGACTCATGAAGCTATACAACTGATCAAGACGCTCATCACTTGGTAACTGGGGTGTAATTTCGGTCGCTGACACTCTATTGAAGAGCGGTCTCTTAAACAATGACATATGGAATAGTATATCAGACACTCCACAAACAACACAAAACCGCCTAATATATGGGCGGTTATGTATTCTCTGTCTTGGTCGGCCTAGACCTAAAGACAATTCAAGAAACAAAGTGATACGGCACCAAAAAGGCGTCCTGGTTGGACGCCTTTTTGGTGAAAGTTCGTCATTGTCGCGCTAGGTTACTTCAAGCAGGCGAGATGGGTATTTGTGAGACACGGATAAAGCCCCTAGGAATGGGGTGAGAATTGGGACGGGCCCCAATTCGCAAGACTCATCTAGAATCTTTTTGAGCTTTGCGAACAAAAGAGTCAGATGAGTGGACAGTCTCTGTAAGAGATTGTTGTGAAAATTCGCTATTGTCGACCTAAACCATCCAGACACCAAAAACAAAGTAATGCGGCACAGAAAAGACCCCTAG
>CALMKR010000268.1 GCA_937867625.1 uncultured bacterium
ACCATACTGACCAAGCATCGTCAGTATTAGGGAAGCTATCTTGAGGTATACAACCAACGGCGTTGTTGAATGTTACGGTATTTGCCCCGTCCCACTTCTGAGCGGAGTTTTTGGTGAACATAAATAGGCGGTTGCTCGACTTGGCGAGACCAGTAATCTCATTGCTTGAGTCTGTGCCCGGTAATGTAGCGGTCCAGTCTGCATCCTCAGTAGTAGGAAAGTCTGTGTTCCAGAACATTGTGAGCTTATCTTTGCGGCCATCAAGCCATATTTCGTCGTTGTCTGCAACGGTGTAGTAGCGGCCAAGGGTGTGGGCGCCAGAGGTGATCGTATGAGTACCAGTACCCTGAGAAGTGATGTCTACGGCGGTGCCAGCCTCAGCGTTCGCAACAGAGGTGGCAACCTTGATAGTCATACTTGATAGGACGATTGCGTAGTAAACAGTACCAGATGTAAGACCGGCCGGGACGGTAGTCGTGCTTGTGAAGATAATCGGCATACCAGTAGTGAGGAGGGCCGTAGAGCCGAGAGTGATGATATCTGTACCTGTTGCGACTGCACCCGTGGCGAATGTTTGAGTTTGACCTTTGCTAGTAATATCGATGGCTACGTTATTTGTGGCGTTTAGAGCCGTTGTAGCCAGCTTTATAGTTGTAGCCGACACATTGATCACATAGTACGCTGTAGACGCCGTGAGGCCCCCAGGAACGCCTGACGTTGAGGTTAATTGAACACGAGTACCGGTAGCAATGTTCTGCCCCACTGTAATGACGTTCGTAGTTGCGTCAACGTCGCCCATTGCGACTGCTATTGTAGCGTCGACTGTGATTTTACTGTTCACCTTGTCGATGGCTGAGATAGTGAAATCATATATTTTAGTGGCAGTCCCACCAGTATAGACATCAATAGCCATACCAGTTTTGAGGTATCGTACAGAGTCAACCGTGAATTGTGTAAGCATTCCAGATTGAGCGGAGTTCATAAAGGTAATAGCTCCGAGTGGACCAGACGACTTGTAGAGCCGGTCTTTGTAGCGAGTCGAACTAATCTTCACATTGGCTGCATAGAGCGCACCATTAAACTCAGCAAGGTAACGACAAGCTGGCATATTGAGTATGTTGCGAGTGGCTGAAACATCGAGAGTGTTGTCGACATTGTATGGGGTGATTGGGTCTCCCGTAGATGGATCGTAACCCGTAATGTAGACTTCATCCATATAAAGGAAGAAGTAGACCTTTGCGTTGACAGGAATGCCTGTTGCCCCGGCGAGTGTGCTCCAAGCACCAGTCCCGGAGTCTTGTACTCGAATAATAGTGGCTGTGCTGCCAGAGTTATTCACTGCGACGAATCGTTTATTCCCAGTAGTGTATTTTGCGATGAAGCCACCTGTCGGTGTATTCTGCCCGCCCGCCCCGAAGGTTGAGCCAGCCCTTGAGTGCCCGTCTCGCCTGACGATCGAACCAAGCTCAACGCCAAAACGGCCGTTACGAATGTCGGCTATTTCGTTAGGCTTCTTCATCAAGAATGAGGTTGCTACCTGTACGGCCCCTGAAAAATCTACTTGAGGGTATCTATTCAAGCTCATAAAGTGTATCTCTTGCGGAGGCTAGGGACCCTCTTTGGCGCAAAAGATCTAGCAGTCCCCGTGTCCACCCTATTAACTCGTTGCATCTTGACGACTTCGTTTCCGTACTTAGATTCATACTTGTCTGCGAGAGTGAACCACTGGCGGTCTGTTTCGGCCTTAGCTGAGTAGTATTCAGCCATCATCTTGTAGCGGTAGATCAGTGTGTTCGGTGTCTGCACGACATCACCGAGACTATTAATCTCTTGGAAGCGAGCGTAGTAGTGGAGCTTAATTACTCCAACCTGTGTGGTTTTTGGAGCTGGGCCCAGGAGGATCCGGTTGTTAGTCTCGTCAATAGCAACATCTATAAGTTCGTCATTATCTTGCCAGTCACCACTCTCGTATCTGCGGATAAAAGCTTCTTGACTGATAGGGGTGATCTGATATTCGCGAGTTACACCACCGACAGTCCATGAGTACACTAGGTAGTCGAACTTCCAGAAGTCAGTAACGGTGGCCGTAAGATCAATATAAGCTTGGCTGGCAACCGTGTTAAGAGCAACCTCAGTTTTCAAGAAGCGGTACGGCTTATGACTTTGAGTAAGTAGATCGTCGTTTACCTCTTGGGCGATTGCCAAGTAGTCATCGGCATCGAGGATCTCGTAGTTAGTATCTCGAACGCGGCGGACCACCTGATTAATAACTTTACCAATCGTATTGACTTCGTAGCCGGTAGCAGCAATAGGATCTGAATATTCAGAAGCAGCCAAGCTTTCAGAATTATAATATTTTATTTTGTAATAGTCCGTGGTGAGGGCGGTTGTATCATCGTATTTTGTAAGTTCGTCCCGGTTATCCACATCGATATCAACAGTAGCGAGGAGCGTATAGGTTCCGCTAATTGTGGCAGACTTATAGAATTTAATCTGGTTATAAGCCAGTTTATATACTGGGTCATCGGCATTGTGGGCGAATGTAGTATCACCACTAATCGTGATGGTGTCCTCATTCGTAACGCCATCTGTAATAATAATCTCTGAACGCTCACCGCCCATCTTGCCAACAAGCACCGCTTGAGATGCAGCGAAGCCATTATTGTTTTTAACGGTCAAGTGATCGGAAGCCTCAGCCATGTACTCAGCTAGATAAGTATGCTCTAGGGTTTCTGTTGATGGGTTGAAGGCTGTGATAATCATTTATTAATCCTCTTGTTTACATTCTATCAGACTTATGCTGTTCTTCGCCACATATATATAACAGTGTATGGTGGTAAGTTATTATGAGCTCCTCCACCACCACCCAAATCAAAATCAAGACTAGTGATAGAACTTGCGCCACCAACGTAAGCAACATCTTTATATTTGCCTGCTAGAGTTGGACTAGTACCGAATACGCCGCTCGGGCTCCAAAACATTGAGCCATTAGCAGAGCCATGGATACCCGCACTACCGGTTGCATTAGGTATCTCACTGAGCGTTAGAGTGTGGGTCTCAGCACCACCGGTAGCTCCGGCTGTTGCAAAGGTGCCTGAGCCCTTACCAACTAGAAATCTATCTGTTAGTGCAACCCACGTACCGAAGCCAAGCAGCGTCCCTGGATTCGTAGCGTTTGAGTAATTCTCGTATATTGTTCCGATTGGATACAGCGCTTCTTTTACGGCTGCTACTGCGGCGGCAATGTCAGAGGTCACGTCTGTAGAATCGGCCTTGTCTGATTGAAGAGTAGTGACATCTCCTTCTAGTGCATTGATTTTATAATCGTGTGACGACGTAACGGCTGAAGAGTTTTCTCCAACCTTGGTGGCGATTGCCACAATGTCTTCCTCCATCTGGCGGTGACGAACAGTATGCTGCAACGCAGCAAGTGTTATCGGCGTAGAGAACGAATCGTATGATGGAGTATCGGCTGGAAATGTTGATGCCATAATATAATTATCTCACCTTGGTATGCTTATTACAATTTTGCCAGAAGGCTTATGATCGCCACTTATTGCTGCCGGCGCGGGCGCGTTCTTACCATTAATCCCGTGGACCGATCTTTGAGTCCCGATCGTACCGGATTGAATAGCGTATGCAATATGTCCAGAATCCACGGCGGCGTCGGCATCTATGGTTGTAGAGTCGGCATCAATATACTGGCTTTGGGTGTAGGCAGGAGCCTGACTTGCTACCAACCGCATCGAGTCCACTCCACCGCGACCAGATAAATTAGGTGATGGTGTGGCGATAACGGCTCCTGAAGTGTTAAAATTCTCAGATAATTTCGGAGTTTCCATATCGCCGGATGAAAACCCCAGTGACGAAGCAGTGACCGATCTCAACCTGGGAGAATCTACTACTGATAGACCAGTAGCAACATCTATAGTTTGCTCGATAACAAAAACTTCTGAGAATGATCCACCACTTCCTCCGGGGTATGAGTAGCCACCATAACTTACCCCAAGCATTAGGCTGTCCTTTTCCACATATAGACTACGATGTATGGCTGGAGGTTATTATGAGCTCCGCCACCACCCTCGTTAGCCAACGAGCCAGTCCAGCTATGACCAACGATAGCATTGGTAGCCGAAATTGGCCCACTAGAACCAGGCCAATCATCAAAACTAGTAGCACCATTAACTACGTTACCGACGTTACCAAGCCTATTAAGTGTACCGACACCGTGGGTGTGAGACGGCATTTCAGCGGTTGTCAGTGTGTGTGTCTTGGCGCCACCAGTTTCCT
>CALMKR010000269.1 GCA_937867625.1 uncultured bacterium
CAAATGGTATATCGACATTGAAACCACCTATCAGGTAAACCCATTCCGAAGTGAGTATTACCACTTTAGAACTGATTATTTTTATATCGTAAAGGAGTAAAGGAGTAGTAATGCCGAACCTTATACGCCCAGTAGACAACCGAGTATCTCAGGTATTTGGTGCAAGACCTTCATACTACAGTCAGTTTGGGCTGCTTGGACACGAGGGCATAGATTACGCCTCGCCAGTCGGAACACCAACGAAAGCCGCTGCTAGTGGTGTTGTTCATTTTGTTGGTTCTCATAAGAATTATGGTACATACATAAAGATCGCCCATGCGGACGGCACAACGACCGCCTATGCACACCTCAGCTCCGTCAACGTCAAGAGCGGTCAGCAAGTGCCGCAAGGTTACATTATCGGCAGGACGGGCAATACAGGAAACGTACAGGGTGCGCACCTACACTTCATGCTTTTAACCAGCAACACCAGAAATGGCTACGGTGGGGCTATCAACCCTGAGCCATATTTTAAACCAATAGCAATATTAAGACGTAAAGGACAGGAGCAAGATATGAATATTACTAACCACGAACAGGTAGATGTACTCTACCAGGCGGCACTCGGTAGGAGAGCCGAGACAGTAAAAGCCAAAGAGAATTGGATGGGTAAAGATATCTTTAAACTTGTCTGGTCTCTGATTGGCTCTTCGGAGTATCAACAGCGCAACGACATAGTAGGCAGGGCTTACCCAGAGGCTCTCAAAAAGATAAAAGAGATTGAGGCTTCTGGTGGCGTGAAGCCGACTAAATTAAACCCTGGTATTTATCAGGTGGAAGGAAAGTAACATGAACATTACACAATTCATCAATTACGCTCGTAAGTTTGTTGTAGCACTCGCTGCTGCACTCGCAATACTAGCTGTGGTCATTCAGGACGGCATTACAGCGTCAGAGTGGATACAGGTGGCAATATCATTCATCGGTGCGCTGGGAGTTTACTCAGTGCCTAATAAGGAGATTAAATAATG
>CALMKR010000270.1 GCA_937867625.1 uncultured bacterium
CAAAAGTAACCAAATGACAGTAAAATCCGGCTGCCCTTACGTTCCATATGAAACCAAGTACATCAGGATAGAGAAACCGGGAGAAATCAGCTCCGATATTCCCCGCAATGATGCCTTCGATATAGGTCAGCTCTAGGGAATTATAAAATCTTTCGGTATCAAACAAGGTCCGATCAAAATCCAAGAAGATATGCTTCATTTCCAATTAAAACTGGGCAGACCAGCTAAATGTTGCACATGAAACAATGTACAGTTGCTACCAGTACTTACAAAACACGAAGATACAAGTTCCGTTATCGCGACAGTTCAGCCAATACTTCATTAATGGACTGCTTCCAAACAATATGTGGATGAAAATGAAAGGTCGCTTCTGGGATTTCACGTGCAACCGCATAGATACGGGGCTTTTGCTGGATCTGGTAAGTGGCAAGTGCTGCACCCAGTTCCGTAAACACCCCAGGTCCGTCATGATGAGCAAGTAAAATAAATACATCAGCGGCCAAGACGCCATCAATTCCAGCCCGACTGAGTTCTGCTGCCTCATATGGATACTGAGAAAAGGGCTTTTTGGCGGGATAGACTGTCCAATCGAAAGTAATCGTATGCCCAAGTTGGCGCAATGAGTCGATGACACTTTGCGCCTCTTCAAGTCTCGAAAAACGGGTAGATACGTAGCACTTCATCGGTTTAGGATATCATATTTCACATGAAACTACCCAACAATGATATTTTCAATGATTTTTATAGTCGAAAATGTTTCACGTGGTACAATTCGCACTGCTGCTACATCAATTTGCCACTCCCCTTCGTATTTATGTTCCAAAAGCCAACTTTCGATCGCTCGTGATAGCTTCTTTAGCTTAAAGGGATGCACATTCTCCTCTGGTCGCCAGGTGCCATATGAAACGGCACTATTTAGATCATGTTTTGTTCCATATGAAACAGTTTTGACCTCCACAAAGTGAATTTTGTTGTCTTTGCATACTACTACGTCTATTTCACCCCACTTTTTGCGATAGTTGCGGTCTATCAGGTCAAATCCCTGGTTAATTAAATATTGGGCGGTCAGCTTTTCACCGATTTGACCGGTTTCTATATGTTCTGCGATGTTTTTGGCTTTATGTGCCATAGTAGCCATAGTAGCCATAGTATAGCAGGCTAGAATACATAAAGTGCGCGATTGCACATGTTCAACGTGTAACAGACGTAAAAGCGTGCCACGTGGCACGTATATTTTCTATGAGATATCCACGGCTTTAAGAATCTGGCTATATTTTACAAGAGTTTTCATAAAAGAATCGTGTCTTTGAGACATGTCTTTTATACACATGTTCACGGGGTTATACACTGTTTTGGAGAGGAGCTCCAATGCCAATATGAATATGAAAATGTGGAGTATCTTGCCGGCTGCCGAGGTTTGTAAGTACTTGCACTCCCGAAGATATGGCTGGCTCTTCTAGATTCTGGCATAAGGTTTGTACCACTGCCATTAATTCAGCCAAAAGAGCAGGTGGGAGGTGACGTAGATCCCAGATATGCTCTTTTGGAATAACGACAATATGCGTTTCCCAATATGGTTTGGTGTTGTGGAACGCTAGGATACGTTCATTTTCAAAGACTTTCTTGATATCTGCATCGGGCTTGAGAGCGACTTCGCAATAGAAGTCGAAATCGTCTTGGTGGCTCATAATCACATTATTATCTGAAATTTTCCTGATAGCACAAAACCGCCCCATTGGGCGGTTTTGTGTGTTGTGCGGCCAGGGGTAATCGAAACCCCGACTGGTGCTTGGCAAGCACCCATTATACCACTTAACCATGGCCGCATTTATTTCTCTACTCACTGAGGTACTGTATTTAATACCATTTTAGGAATTTGGTCAATCCAAGTTAGCAACTTTCTTTTTAAATACGTATTACTCACGAGAATTGTGCACGTTCCGTAGGGAAGCTTCTTAGTTTTGTGACGACTTGGTAAAATCATCGTCTTATGAAACGTTATTAATCCTGTGTTGTTTTGCCAAAATTTCTTGCATTCGTCTTCTTGCAAATCTTCGTATAGGTATAGTGCACCACGAATTTTATCTTGTGAAACTGAACAGAATTGGAGTAAGAAATATCTGAATAGTGTAATCATTTGGGGGTCTGTGTTTGCCAAACGAACCAAACTACTCTTAGATTTATCACCCTCACCCCAATAAGCCACAATACCGGCGATAAATAGTGGATTTGTAATGTTCTTTTCGAGTTCTTGCTTGGCCTCAAGTTCTGCTTGTGCATAATGTGCGGCTAAAATATCGCCTCGAGCGCGATTGAGAATCTGCAATCGCAAAGTACTCTTAGCTTGAGCTTCAATACTCAATGATTGTTTGATTTCTTCAGAAAAATCAACTCCCTTGAACCAATTTGAAAGGGTACTTTTGGGTACCTGTAAGGTTGTGGCGATTTCATTATAGGTTTTACCCTGGCGTCGTAGCGAAAACGCCAAATCTTTATCTGTTCTCATACATACTATTGTAGCATATGACAAGGGTTCATTTATTTAAGTCTTTATCTAGAAGCATGAGCCAGGTTTGGAGTTTCTTTTTGAGGAGCGTGCTTCCAACTATTGTATTTCCGACGCCAAAATGCAACGTCTCTTTCCCAGCTCGACCGGTAATAACCTGGTTTTTGTAGAATTGGGCAGGGGAGAGGGTAGTTTTTTGGCACCAGTGCTTCATACAGGCCACTTCATCGAGATCAGGGTAGAGAAGGAGCCAAAAGCGGATAGAGGCCTTCTGTACACCCAGATAGCCCGTGAGGAAGCGTATGAAGAGCTTATGGAGCTGTGGACGACTACCCGAGAGGCGAATGAGGCGAGGGTTCTCCTGGTCTCCAGCGGTCATGTAGAGGGTGAGCCCCGCGATAAACAGTGGGGAAGAACGATAGTTTTTGAATTCGACCTCAGTCAGACGAGTGATTTCGGAGTATTGGTGCTTTCGTTCAGCCACTCGAGCCTTATTAATGAGGGCAAGGCGCTTGGTGTTCTGTGCTACCGCTTGTTTCTTGTTGTCTTTGGCCACAATTTTGGAGAATGGTTCGTTCTTTAGCCAATTACTCACCGTGCCACGCGAAACACTACAGATCTTCGCGATTTCGGTATAGGTAAAGCCACGTCGGCGAAAGGCGACGGCTTGTTCATAGGCTTCTGGCTCGTAGGAACGGACTTTTGGCATTATAAAAGTTGTCG
>CALMKR010000271.1 GCA_937867625.1 uncultured bacterium
GAGCGTTATTACACGACTCATTTGAAATCGGTAGTTACTGACTGGGGCGATGACTTTCAGTGAACGAGAGTCGTCTGCTGCGATTGTGTTTGCACCAGATGCGGCAAAAGACATTCGAGCTTCGTGACCAGTCGTATTGTTAGTAATTTCGGCAGATAGTATAACTTCCGCAGCACCATTCGCACCGACAGTTACAGTAACAGCTAAGGCTGTACCGATATCTACATACGATGTTGATGCTGTAGTGACATAAGGGTTCGAGCTGGCTGTTTGCATTGCTAGAGACAACTTGCTTGGTGTTACAGAACCGTCAGTTATGGCTGGGGTTGTAACGGTGTCGGCTGGTAATGCTGTACCTTTGAGCAGGTCGGCACGTGTTATTTTCTTTGTTACTGCACCGGCTTGATCGACGATTGCGAGCAGGTCGGAGTTTGATGGTGCTGTGTATGATGTCAGGTCGCTAATTCGTGGCAAGGTATTCTCCTTTTTATCAAGTGTTATTCACTTGTTTAGTTACTGATACCATTATAGCAAACTAGCTAGGCGCATCAGGTACAGCTTGATTTTCCTGCACTTTCATATTGCGATATATGTCAGAAAGCCTCTTATTTATAGTAGGCGGCTTAGAGTCCAGTTGTAGTTGCGCCACATCAGGTGAGTAGTTGATGCCGACTATCTGCATTGTTAGACTATCCACGAAGTTATCAAAGTTTCTGAAGCCAACTGTTTCGCCAACTTTTAGGCTCTCGATATCGTACACGCCAGACAGTATCTCTATGGTAGTGCGATATCTCACCTTGTTCTTGTCCTCGATGATACCGTCAGCAATAATCTCAGCCGAACTTGTCAGCGTTACACGGCTATCAGAGTACAGCTCAAGTGTACGCCTAGTTCGTGGTGCTGGCGCTTCGACACGCTCTAGGTATAGTGCAGGGTCTCCGCCACCAGTGAACAGCACCCTGTTATTGGTGTCGGCAATACTACCCTTGAGGTCTAGCGCCTTGATATGTTTGCCTAGATAGAACTTGTGAGTAGGCTGGACTGATCGCTCTCTAAAGTAAACCGTGTTATCGCCAAGCCCCACATAGTAGTACCAGTTGCTCGGCATCAGCTCTAGTGTTTTGTCTAGAACATCAGCATAGGTGTTTGCTTTGAACGTATACGATACTGTTGAAGCTGTTGTAGACACGCTGGTATCAGTTGCTTTGGTGTATGTGTTGTACGAGGCACTATCTGCCACAAACTTCGTCATAGCCTCTCTAATGATGTCTGAGGGGTCGTAGCTTAGGAACTTAACGGTTGTTTCATTACTGACGTTCGTTATCGGGTATTGGTTTAGATCCCAGCCATAGCTAGTAACCTGAACTGCTACGGTATCTGTATTTCCGTATCGGGTATTGATATCGCTGATGAAGCCTGTAAATATTCGCAGTCCGTTCGGTGCGCCAGAGCTTGCTAGTATCGTTTCGTTATCCTCTGTCATGATAACTTCCATACCCTCAGTCAGTAGCGGTGCTATCTCACCATAGTAGGCATAAACATCTACTCGGTTATTGTATTGAACGCTGGAGTTCGGGCCTATCTGGTTACGGCTCTGAGTTGAGGCTAGTATGTTCTGCAAGCTCTCTGTTGTGATATTCGTGCCAGCTTCGGTCTGTAGCGGGCCAGTAGTCGTACCAAGGCTGTCAGATGTCTTGGCAAGCTCGATGTCCATGGTTGAGCCTATGCTGTTTATCTCGTGGGTAAAGCTAGGGTCAGTGATAACGTCATTCTTCCAGACAGTAACGAATGTACCGTCCTCGTCGTATATCTTGTAGAGGTATGTTTTACCAGGTAGTGCCTGAGTATCTTTGATGACGATAGCTTTAACCGAACCGCCGAACAACAGGCTGCCAGATATAGAGCCGTATGTTGTTTTGATTGGCCGTGCTACTGAGCCGCCGAATAATAGCGTTCCTGATATGCTACGGACTTTCACCACTGCTGGTCTTGCAACCGAACCGCCGAATAGTAGCGTGCCTGATATAGCTCTAACAAACACTTCGGGCTGTGCTGTGATAAATCCCGTCTTGGTAACCGTTTTGGTAGTAGCGCCGTCTGATACGGTCAGGCTTACATCGTACGTGCCAGCGTTGGTGTAGGTGTGTGTGGGGTTCTGAACGGTTGATGTACCACCATCGCCGAATGTCCATGCCCACGTTGTCGGCGTTATGAGTGTCGATGTATCGCTGAACGCTACGACTAATGGTCTGACACCGATTGATTTATCAGAGCTAAAGTCGGCCTGTGGGCCTGGGCCTGTACCGATACTGTCAATCACAATCTCGGCATCAGACAAGTTTCTAGTACCAGACACGCCAAGCCTTACAGCTTTGAGTTGGTTTTCATCTATTGACTTAGATAGTACATTTGTCCAACTCGCACCATCGCCACGCTCTACCACCAAGTTAGCAACGCCAGCCGATACGGTTGATTTTATTCGGTAGTATTCTGTAGTAGCAGTTTCGGATATTGTTGCGCTTAGTTGTGATGACACTTCGCCAGTCTGAGTAACTGGCCCTATCGTTAGGTACATCTGTGAGCCTGTTAAGCTGTCTACCTTTACATATGTCGTATCGCTGGTCAGGTCGTATGTACCATTACTCTTGAAGTAGAAGAACGAATCGGCTGTATATTCCCAGCCAGCCTTTAACTTGCCGCTGTCTATATTTACGTAGCCGCTACGGTAGGTGAACTTTGACCACTTGGAGGTATCGAATGTGTCGAATGTGTCGGTTAGGGTTGAGATTTTAGGCGGGTTGGATAACAGCCATGGGTTGCTGCCCGCGCTATAGGTATCAACTGAATTGCTACCGATGTACATTTGAGTCTGCGATAGTGCTGAACTAGCTGATAATCCGTTGATGTTGACATAATTACCGTAAGACGAACCACCAGATGTCATCTTCAGCGTGGTGAACGAACCGTCGTTGAGGCTTAATCTGTTAGAGCTGTTTGAGCCGATAGCTATGAACTTGTCAGCTGTTATGTTGGCGCTAGTATCAAACTTTACCGTATGCGCTGCACTATTAGCCGAGCGAATGTCTAGGGTGCGGAATGTTGGTGAGCCAGATATGCCCATGGTAGTGCTACTCGCATTGTTTGCACCAAGTCTCACGATAAAGTCAAAGTCGCCACCAGTAGGCAATCCACTGGTTATATTGTAGTTATTATCTACATAGATTGTGTCG
>CALMKR010000272.1 GCA_937867625.1 uncultured bacterium
CAACAGCAGATTCTATTAAAGAATTACCGTCTTTATCAATATGCCCTTCACGATTTTGCCAATCGGGAAAGAAATAACCACACTTAGTATCCAAAGAATCATCATCCCAACGATTGTCATATGATCTAAAGCCATATATCTCAGGAGAATAGAACATCTCTGCAAAATCTACAGAACCTTCTTCCATATCACCACCAGTACCGAATATAATTCCTAGTCCACTGGTTGCATCCCCTGACTCAAGTGTTGGTTTAGTGAATTGCCATGTTGCTTTTAAGTTCGGGAACTTACCCGCTTCATCAATTAGGAATAACCCAACACCTTTACCGATGGATTTAAATGGGTTATCTTTAAATGATATAGCCTGAATCTCAGACTTGTATCCTTTTACTACTTTTACACCTTCTTCTACTTCCTCAAAGGCTGATCTAACAAAATCTTTAGTGTCAGGCAATCTATTTTTACGCCATGCCGTATGCTCATTTAAGAAGTTTAAATAGTCATGGGTCATATTCATGGTATTTTGCGCATAGTCCGATAGAAATCCGCTAATAATAGAACGCGATTTTCTAGTAAAGTTATAATGGTGGGCACACATGAAAGCATTCTTAAATGAGAACCCTTTACGTCTTGATTTAGCTACAATTAAATGCTCACCATTCTCTCTAGCCTTTTCTACCTCATGAAAGTACTCATAATCACCATCCCAAAAGTCTGGAAAAGAGTATACTTTCTCTGCCCTAAGCCTACCGCTTTTTGTCTTTACAGAACCTTCTTTAGAACGCTCAATTTGAGCAAAGTTTAAGTAGGCATAATGTACGCCTGTAATAGTAACGCCGCCTGAAGTGTAACCTTCAGTGCAGCGTTTAGTTTGCTCATCCCAGTATTCCTTATAACCTGCCGTACCTTTAGGATATGGGCAGTAGTACCCATGCCTCATAAAGTGTAAAGCTTCTTCTCTGAATATTTGTGTATTTACGAACATAATTAAATAAATAAGAACGCGATCATATATTATCTCTCGTAGTCCCCAACTTCGATTTTACCGCGGACTTGGCCGCGGACTTTAAGTTCCTTCTCGGCTTCTCTACGGGTATTACCAGCAACTGTAACGACAGGTGTCGCATTCTTCAGGACATCTAATATGAGCTTTAGGTTTTCTTCAGTGACAGGTGTGTCTGTCAAATATGTAGCTAAAGCGTCAATCTTAGATTCAACGGCTCGCAAGAGCCTCAATAGTGGTGTGTCGATTAACTCTTTATACTTCTTAATGGCATCTTTTGTTTCTTTATCTGGCAAGTGCTTAGGGTTCTTATAAAAATCCTGGCCAAGCATTTCCAATCTGCGGTCTTCGGAATAGTTAGAATAGGGGCTATTAGGGTCTACTAAATAATAGACGTAGCTAATATCAGCTAGCGCTGTCGCTTTTCCCTGTGTTTTGTCCCTTTTGTACAGTGCGCCGAACTCTGGAATTCCCAGAACCTCCGCGCTTACTATCACTTTTCCTTCTTTTAGGTCTAATACTTTCATCTTTATTTGGTTGGGCTTCTACGATGAAACCGACGGGCCCTTTCTCATTCTTCTCCCTGAATACTATGTGGGATAATTCTTGGTATTCGCCTAATACGAGCATCTCGCCACGATCTTTGTGGTGTATTACACAAGCATTGGCATAGCTTTTACCTTTGTCATCAAGCTTCTCCTCTACGTACGTTATGTCGTCTATATACGACTTAAATCGTATAATTGTAGTAACTATCTTTTGTCCTATTTGTACTTCTATAATTCGAGAAAACTCATGACTTGTCTTCATAAGCACCCCATTTATTGATTGGACAACTTGAACGCATTGCCGCGGTTTTCGCGGAGAGAGGGCATCCACATTCGGAACAATAAGACATCTCTAGGAGCTTCTTCATTTTAGGACAAGCTGCGCAGATTTCGGCTCTACGCTGCGCTTCCTGGATGTTGAACTTCTTCGTCACCAGGTTTTTCCACCCTTCTATAATAATGGTCAAATTTTCCATTTCCTTCTGTGTTATAATAGAACTTCCCTAATCCTGTTATGTGCATATTAACCATTCCACCTTTATTCGTAAGATTCTCGCGAATAAAGGCCATTTGCGAATTATAGATACTTTCGGCAACTTCGTATGGAACATTAAATTCCACCGCGGCCTTACTTATCCACTTTTTCAAAGACTCTGACTTTGTAGCCATATAACCCGTTATTATCAATATAAACTTGTGTTTCCCATTCTATGTGAATAGCTGTTGTTGCTTTATACCTATTTAGCATATCCTCTAAAGTCATGATTTTTAGGACTAAGTCGTCCAAAGAATCGTACTTATATTTGTAATTTAGCGTACGAGCCATAGATTATACTAACAAATAGCGTGCTACATTTTTAACCAAGTACTCGTGTAAGTAAGCCAAAGGCTCAGATTCGGCTGAGACTTCTATGGAATAGTATTCGGCAATCGCTAAAGAAATGTGCATGCATTCGTGGGCTATAATGCCCAAATCGACCTCATCGGTAAAGATAAGCCAATATTCGCTAGACCCAGAATCGCACCAAACAGCCAAGGCAATCGAGCCGTCGTCTTTAAGGATTGGCGGCCCAATGTCGGGATTAGCCTTTTGGATCCTATTATACTTTTTTTTTTTTTTTTTTTTTTTATGTAGATATAGATACCCTTCGTAAGGGTCCAATTTTATAGTCTTTTTCACGTCTTAGGGTCTCCAATTAGCACGCCAGATTAGGGTTTTCTAAAAATTTTATAAAAATTTTACATGGGTGTGTAATAGTGATCCCCCCTAATTAAACCCCCCCCACTAAGTTTTACGTCCCAAACTGGGTCGTCTTGTTCTCGACACAAGTTAAATGTCGACCTATTCGGAGGTAGGGAATCTTCCGCACAACAACCAATGTCAAAAGTAACAGGAACAATAGTTCTCACAGCGGACTATGAATCAAAGAACGGGCGTATGAATGTAGCCCTGACAGTACGCGCCTCTGACGGTAAAGAGTACGTAGCGCACATCCCAAAGAGTACGCTCGAGAATCGCGGATGCTTCGTAAGCGGCTCTATCGAAGGGGAGGCTTGCGAGATCGACTTCCTCGATAAAGGGGAGGCAACCATCAGCGGAACTGTCGTGGACAAAGATCACACACTTGTGCGTGGTGTGTTCATCGAGGCACTCGCTGAATCTGCCTCGGCTATGGGTAGCCAAATCCGTGACGCATTAGCCATTGAAAAGGCTAAGGAGATCATTGCTCGCCAAAAGGACGAGTCAGCCAACAGAGCGAAAGCTCGCGCTGAACGTTTGCGGAAAGCTTTGAACGCAGGTGCTCCCACTACAGCTGCGACACCAACTCCCGCAGGCTCAGAACTCGCGCTCAACGGCGAGAGAAAGGATTAAGCCACGCTGAAGATCGCCTCAACTCGCCTCTCGGGGCTTGTTGAGGCTTTCTTTATTGCGTAATGCACACATAGGATTGAGCTAAGTTGTGTGTACGAAGAGGGGTGAGATAGGTGCAGAATACCCATCAATCCCCAACCAACCAATCACTAAAACCTCTAAAAAAGCCTTGGCCCTATTTATAGCGAGTCAAGCAATCTTCTAAAATGTACGGACTACTACTAACAACAGGTCACATCCTTATAGTAAGGCGTGCTCCTGACACTGGAAACAGTAAAGGCATTGCTACAATTGACTATATTCCGCATATGCCACCAAAGTTTTACAAAGAGATTACTACTAGTCACCAAGACACCACTCCTGGCATTAAAATGCTATTTGGCAGACAAATAAGAATGACCTTACAGTTATCTCATATCGTATGCCAATGGCCTATAGAGTTATACAATACAACAACAGGACAACCTATAAAATAGAGCAGGGCGACTATACATATGTACTGCCAGGCATTATAAATGCAACTGCAGCAATGCTTTGCGTTTTATTCTTAATCCTTACAAGAAATGATTAAACATCCAATAGTTGGTCTAATACTATGTATAGCCAACATATT
>CALMKR010000273.1 GCA_937867625.1 uncultured bacterium
GACAGTAGGACAGACATTAAACGTTGGCGGCAACCTAGTTGTTGGTGGTGCGCTGACGGTACGCACTTTCCAGGCGAGTAGCCTGACCTCAGAGACGACGCGCACTATCGGAGGCCACGTGATTAGTAAGGGTGTTGCGCCAGGCATTGCGAGCGGCGGGGCAGTCGGCTCAAACGGTACGGTATCAATTAGCGGCAACGATGCATCTGGCACGGTCGCAGTCAATATTGGTGTTGGCGCTGTCAGTGGTACATTGGCACAAATTACCTTTCGTACGGCGTATTCATCGATTCCACATATCGTTGTGACACCAGTGGGACGCAGTGCAGGTGATTATTATATTACCCGCACCAGCACTGGTTTTAGCATTATTGTGACTGGCGCATTATCAGCTGGCGGCTACGCTTTCGATTACATTGTCATCCAATAAATTACATATTAGCGAATAACAACACTTCATTATCACGCACCGTAAGAATGCCGTTTCGTATAGTAAAGATAACGGGTTCACCGCTTGTTTCGATAATGACTTCACCCGGATCGAGCATCGAAAAAAAGTCGGCATGTCCGGGGAGTATATCAAACTGCCCAACCTTATTTGTAGCCGTCACAGCCCGAGCAATACCATCGTAATATAGGTGAAAGGGCGCTCTAGCCACTACTTTTAACTCAGTAATATCGGAAGCTTGGTGAATCATGTCTTTTTGTCAGCAGCAACTTCAGCTTTAGGCTCAGATGTTGGGGCGGCTGCTTTTTCCTCTTTTACAGGTTTTCCGTCAAGGATTGCTTCGATGCCTTTCAAGGTTTCCTCAAGCGTGAAGTACTGGCCAGGTTTACCAGACAAGTGTTCTGCAACGGTAAAGTCCTGCGAAAAGAACTGGACGAGTTTCTGCGCGTTTTGGTAGTCGGCACGGTCAGCAGGCGACAGCTCATTTTCACCAACGATGGCAATAATGTTTTTAAGTGAGTCATACTTTTGCATAATCGCTTGCACGCGACCAGCCAGCTTGTAGTGTCGTTCACCGACGATTTGGGGCGTTAAGAGTGACGAGGTCGTCTTTAACAGGTCAACCGCCGGTCGAATACCACTCTCGGCAACACTACGTGAGAGCACCAGCACTGAGTCTAGCTGTTGCGAGATGGCCTGCACCGCAGGGTCAGAAAGGTCGTCTGCAGGGATATACACAGCCTGCACAGACGTAATTGTTCCTTTGTCTGTTGAGCTCAGGCGGTCTTCCAAGCGACGCAGCTCGGCGTAGATCTTTGGTGAATAGCCACCTTCAGATGGAATCAACCCAAGGTTTGTTGACAGCTCTGTCAGGGCTTGGATATGTCGATAAATGTTGTCCACGAAGAATAGGATGTCGCGGCCTTCCTCGTCACGGAAGTACTCCGCAGCAGTTGCCGCAGCCGGACCAACCATCGAACGAATAGCGGGTGTCGAGTCCATTTGTCCAAAGAACATGACCGTGTTTTTTAGCACACCAGTTTCTTTCAGTGTTTCATATAACTCGTTACCTTCACGAATACGCTCACCAACACCACAGTAAATTGACAGACTTTTGGCGT
>CALMKR010000274.1 GCA_937867625.1 uncultured bacterium
CTGTGATCACATATACTACGAAGGTGCTGTGTTCCAGAAGATACTTGAGACAGAAGAAAAAGCCCGTGGCAACCATCATGTTCGGTTTGTCATAAATCATGGACAACTATCTAAGTATACGTTGCACTAAATTGATAATATTCAACGCTAAAGTCATGCTCTACAAGAGCATTGGTGGCGATGGGTTCAATATACTATCTGAAGAATTTAAGATGCTTCAGGAAGGCTTATCCTTTGTTCATCTCAAGGATGTAAGCTTTGTCATCTACCCAGACCGTAAAGAAGTTATGGATAGAGAGGATAAAAGGACAGTACACGCCCTTGCCGTAGGCACTATGATGGCCGCTTTACCTTTAGGATATAAGCCTTCTGCAATAGTAATTGAACAGTTGCACACATTACCCGAATTGGATTACAATCCATACACCGCCGATCATTTCTTTCTTAAATCAACCCTCGCTAAAGTCGAAAAAGCCACTGAGCTCTTTGCCTTTAACAATCAAGTAAAAGTCATCCTGTGAAATTTCTTATTCAATTAGTAATCCCATCCCTATTAACCCTTGTGTTACTGCTGGGAGGTGTCAGCGAGTTGATCCTCATGAGCATAGCTTGGATAGCACTAGGTATAGGCCTGTTCTTAACTGGGCTCTTTTCCATTTGTTTTTACGGTCTCAAGCTTGAGAACAGCCCTATAGGTCGTGCTATCTGGCCAGTCATGGTTACTGACATAGTTCTTTTTAACCGCTATAACAGCATGGCCGTCATTAGCAGCATGTTGCTAGTATCTCTGCTAGTGTCTGCCCCATTAACCTTTCCTGTATTCTTTGGCCTGTCTACGCTGGCTACGTGTTACTTCATGATGGACTATGCTGCTGGCATCTATGGACCCTTAATCGCCACGGTTGAAGAAAAGCATGGTGAAGATACCTATAAAGACGACGACAGATGATAGATAGAAACACTGCTAAATTTTTTAACCTTCCTTACTTTTTAACACAACCTATGCCAGGATCACCACTCCCTTTAAACCCAATGGAATCTACTACTGCAACATGGCACAGCAGACCAGCAGTACACGCTGCAAGTTTCCCACCCCCTTCTGAGAAAAAGACTTTAGTCTTTAATTACCCTGAACACAATGTAACTGGTGCTGTACCTGCTCCAACAATTGCTGGTATACACGACCCTTCAGCCTGTATGCCTCAGAGGCCTTCTCTATTTCCGCCACCATTTCAACCACAACAACCTATAGATCTTTTCCCATATAGAGGACCCATGGAAACAAGCCAACCGATACCTGGGACACAACGTCCAACAGAAACTATCAAGGCCCCAGACCTGTTACTTGAAGCTGCAGATACCTTGAAAGAGCGTGCCACTCAACGTGACGCAGCAGCCCAAGGTGAACGGTCTATGAAACGCACCATAGACGCCTTCAACGCCCTCACAGGCAAAGGTCTTACCGAGGCTGAGGGTTGGGAATTTATGGTCCTTCTGAAGCTTGTACGAGGCCGTCAAGGCGCCTTTCGCAAAGATGACTATGTAGATGGTGCAGCTTACTGCGCTCTGCTTGGTGAATGCGAAAGCAAGGCAGACAAAAAATGAGGATGCCACGCTTCCTTCGTGTCGAAGCAGCCAGTATGGTTATTCGCTTAGTGATACGACCAGACATCTATACAGCTATGGCTCCATGGCCATTGCCCGACGGTTGGACAGAAGAACAGACGGAAGAGTTCTTCTTCGCTTTCAATGCTCACCACAGACGAATAGACGAGGAAGCAACAAAACGAGGCCACCCCTTAGTATCCAGGGCAGTCAATTTCAAAAACGTTAGTCTTTTCTTAGCCAGTCTCATGCTTAAAGAAGCTTCTTATGAAGCCCAATTAGAGATGGTTCAGAAAAGCCTAATCCTGGCTTTAGGCACTGACCTTAAGGCCGTAGCATCAATTAAAGATTTAAACATAATGGCTGTTAAAGAAAATGAAAATAAATTTCCTGAGCGACCTTCACCTTGAGGGAAACACGCCACCTAAGAATCTCCTATCTAAACCCTACGCCCCAACAGGGGATGTAGTGTTGTTAATCGGAGACATTGCCAACGCCAGAAGCCTAGAACGTGTCGACGAATATTTCGGAAACTGTGGCAAAGATGTACTCTACGTTCCGGGAAACCATGAATACTATGGCGGTGATTGGGAAATCCAAGTTGATAGAATGGTTAAGCACTTTGCAAAAACCAGTCCCAATATCAAAGTTATGGACGACGACTACATCCAGATTGGAGACGTTTACTTTCTAGGAGGTACGTTCTGGTCAAACATATCTCCAGCCGATGAAAGAGACGCAGCCAGATGTATTGCTGACTTCCGTGCCTTTCCAAATAGGCAGGGTATCCTGAAGTCCGTAATCGAAGGTTGCACTATCAACCGTCAACGTCAAGCACACAAACTGTCCTACGAATGGTTTGATTTAATGCTTGGCAATATTCGTCGTAAAGATCCGGACGCCAAGATTGTCTGCTTCACTCATTTTCCTCCAAGTTGGCAAGCTCAAGAAGCCAGGTTTAAGGGAACAGGTTTGGGTAGCTATTTTTATAGCAAAAGCGAATATCTGATAGAAAAGCACCAGCCAAATTTCTGGCTCTATGGTCACACCCATGGCAACATTTGCTGGGATCATGGTATAACAAAGGTACTAAGCAATCAGTTCGGTTATAGCAGTGAGTTTGTAACGCAAAAATATTTCGATCAACACCGGGAGATAGAACTCTAAAGGAAAATGTTATGGCGGTTACAAGTACGAATCCAGGCTCGTGGGAATCAATTTCTACAAGCAATACTAGCGAGTACTTTTATGCGGATCCTTACGTTAAAAGAAAGATGAAAGCGACGGTTACGACTATACGCTTAAACGTATATCTCTTCAAAGGGTTGGCCGTCATAACAGATCACAAACGTGATAACCTCGTTTTCCATAAAACCACGTACGGGGCTATGAATCCTGACCCTGAATTAGGAGACCAAGTTAATATTGCAGTTAATGAGATAAGGGACGTAAACCTCAATGGTAATCCAGAAGGTCACGTCCAGAACGTTGATTTTCTAGTCACTCACTCCCTAGCTAAAGTTTGGTTAGCCCAAAACAAATTTTGGTCATATGACGATTTAGAGTATATAAAAAAGGAGTGTGCCGATGAACACGATAACGGTGTGGAGTCCGTGCAGGGATGCACAAGGTATAGTAAGAACGAGGTCGAAGATGACGATTGAACTTGCAACAAACCAAAATCCAGAGGACACTCTGAAGCAGGTTAAAGAAAAGGCTAATATAGCCAAACTCAGGGTCATCGAGTATCTCGAAGACTGTGTGAAAAGAAACGTCTTCCCTACAAAGGAAGAAATAGATGCTCTCGGACAGCGTATAAAAGCTGAACAAGAGAACGTGTAATTGGTATAAGTAATATGGAAACAAGCTGATATGTCAAAAGAAATAACAAGTGTAAGTCTGATACTGAACGTGGGTGAATCACTTCCAACGGAACAGGATGGGGTCTACGAGACCTACCTAACACATCCAAAGCTGCAAGGTAGCTTGAAGTTCGTCCACGGAGAGTTTGCGGGCCGAGAAGAGCTCTTGAGGGCGATTGACCAGAACCTCGTCGGAGGTGTTCTGAATGCAGTTACCATGATAGGAGAACTTGTAAATGGTTTCAAGGAATCAAAGGCAGCTCGTCCAACCAAGTTCCCACCCGGCTAACTTCAACATTCCTCGAAGGGGAGTCGAAGATAAAAAGGTGGTGCCTGACG
>CALMKR010000275.1 GCA_937867625.1 uncultured bacterium
CTGTGCTCATGTTTGGGGCAGCAGTCGATGGTGAACTCGCTACCTACTCAGAATTCGACCGCAAAAATTATTTTTACCCCGACATTCCAAAAGCGTACCAGCTCAGTCAGTACGCGTTCCCGTTTGTTGGTGGGGGAGTGCTCGCCGGAGTGGAACTCACTCGGGTACATCTCGAAGAAGACACTGCTCGCAGCCAGCATGATAAAGGGGAAGGAAGTCTCGTTGATTACAACCGGGCGGGAGTCCCACTGATGGAACTCGTGACCGAACCTGTCATCCATGATGCACAAACGGCAGGGAACTTTGCTCGTGAACTGCAGCTCTTATTGCGAACAATTGGCATTAGTGACGCTAACATGGAGAAAGGGGAGATGCGGGTTGAAGCTAATATATCGGTGAGTAATACAGGTGAGCGAGCGAAAAAATATGTTGAAGTTAAAAACCTCAACTCATTCCGCTCGGTAGAGGATGCGATCAACTTTGAAATCAAACGCCAGATAGCCGTACTTGAAGCCGGTGGGGAGATTAGTCAAGAAACGAGAGGTTGGGATGAGAACAAGAGCGAGACGTTTGTGCAGCGGAGTAAAGAAACTGCCAAAGACTACCGCTACTTCCCAGATCCAGATATTCCGAAGTATCAATTAGATGAAAAACCTGAGTTCTCAAAGTCTGCATTAGCCGAGATAATGCCGATGTTGCCTGAGGAGAAGCGCTCAAAATATAGTCTTCTCGGATTGACGAACTCCCAAATTGAAATAATTATTGCTGACCAAAGGATTGACTCGTACTTCACATCCCTTCTCCTGGTTATGGGCGACAACACGGCTTCGGCACTCGGATTGGCGGTCAACTATCTACTCACTGACATGGTACCGCTCTGGAGTAATGTGGCCGTGACTGATGGAGTTGTCTCTCCGGGTCATTTTGCCGCTCTGATGGGTCTCCTTGATACCCGACAGATTACTTCGCGGGTCGCAAAGGACCTGCTTATAGAGTTTGCTTTGCAGGATAGTGATTTAGTAGCACTCGTTCATGAACGAGGACTCCTTACTTCCAATAACTCAGCCGACCTTGAGCGCATCATTGCTGAGGTCTTGGCGAGTAATGAATCCGTGGCAGCTGAATACAAAGGAGGCAAGACTACGGTGATCCAGTTCTTGGTGGGTCAGGTGATGAAGCAGACCAAGGGAGCCTCAGACCCGATCACAGTGCGCGAAGTACTTGAACGTACACTCCAAAACTAAACGAGAAATCGAGAGTTATGAACATATCTCGGCCACCAGTAGGTGGTCATTTATGTACCTGACTTGCTATACTGAAGGAAGCAAGATATGGACACAGTCACTGTTAATGGCAAGCTCTACAAAAAAGCCACCGTTTTGGCCAAGCAATTTCGCTATACAACTGACTATATTGGTCAGCTCTGTCGTAACAAGAAGGTCGATTGCCAGTTTGTCGGACGCTCGTGGTATGTTACTGAAGCCTCACTATTAGCCCACAAAGACACTCGCTACAAGGAAGTTCGTGTAGACGAGAAAACTATAAAAAGCAACCATATCTCGGTTCGAGACACCTCAGAAATCTCGGTTCGACCACGACTTTTGAAGACTGCACAGAAAGCTGCACCAGCTTCACATTTTGCTTCGCGTCTTATTCCGCGAGAATCAAAATATTTTACTGACGAGACAGAGTTGCTTCCTGTGGCGGTAAAACCAACACCGATTATTAAACCGGTGATTCCGGCTATCGTTCCGGTCGTCCTTGAAGCAGCTACCAAAATCAAAGTAAAAGCTGAAAATACCCATAAAAAGCTCGATTTTACAGAGATGCCGGCCGTTGCTTTGACTGGGCACTTGGTGGTAAAAGAAATCGTTCCTGATACCACTCCATCAACGCCAGTGGTCATACCAGCTGCTGTAAGCTCGAAAGAACCTGAGAACGCTCCCCAGATTAAACCTTCGTTTGAACAGAAGCTTGCTATGGATGCACCAGTACCGCTCGCTACCATTGCCTATACACCCGTGCGTGTGCAGCAACAAGCCAAGCCTACGTCAACCAGACTGTTAATTCCGGTGGCTGTCTTCATGAGTGCACTCTTTTTCGTCTTTGTGACTGTTACAGCGAATCAGTTTTTTGTGAGTAAGCAGGTTACTACTATCCGGGTGATTTTTGATCCAAAACCAGTGCAAAATTTCTTCTTAAATTTGCTGTAGTTATTAACATCATAGGGGTCGGTTAATCATGCTGAAATAGCTATAATATTATTAGCTATTTCGTAGAGTATGTCAGAAAATTTTTTCATTGGAAATCGTCGCCTTATTCCCCTTAAAGAGGTGACTAAAATTGTCCCGTACTCGCGCGAGTATGTGGCTCGCTTGGCTCGTGATGGACGAGTCGCAGCGGCGCAAATTAATCGCCAGTGGTACATCGATCCAGAGTCACTAAAAAATTTCTTTGAACAGGCGCAGCTAGAAATTCATGCGCGGGGTGAGTACGTTCGTGAGTTGCGAAAACAAGAACTTGATCTTCATGAGTGGTGGTCTGCTTTTGTTGAGACACAGCGTGCGCGTCGGATCGGACGGACCGCTCGCGGACTGCGGCAGTCTGTACTCATCATCATCCTCGGCATGTTGGTCGGATTGATAGTGACCCGTTTGGCACCACTGAGTGATCCACAAGTATTGGCTACGTTGCTTGATAACCGCCAGTTCGCATCGCTTATCAAAGCTGGTGACTCCGCTACCAGTACAACCACTTGGTACGAGACTGGTAATGTAATCACTGAAGATGAGTCACTACTCAATCCGGTGGGAATTTTACTGATGCCAGAAGGGGTGTCTGAAGACCCGGCGGCTTTCTTTTCGGACGAGGTGCGAGTGGAAGAGACTGGTCCAACCAGTGGCATTATCTACAGTTCGACCTCGTCGAGCTCAGTTCCATTTGTGCGTGTAACTCCGGTGGAGGAGGTTATAGAGGTGCCGTCACCACAATTGGCACCATAGTTTTTTTATGTACCGGTCGAACTATCTACAACTTTTTGTCTCGCTCGTGGCGCTCGTCACGGTGACATTGTTGTGGGTGGTACCAGTGCAGGCGCAGTTCAATGAACAGATAAACTACCAAGGACGGCTCCTTGACTCGACTGGTTCAGCGGTGACCGACGGCACGTATGCCATGGAATTTAACTTGTACACGGTAGCGACGAGTGGGTCGGCCATCTGGACTGAGACCCTCTCAGGAGTCAATGAGGTGACCGTTACTGATGGATTATTTTCGGTTATGCTCGGCTCTACATCAGCCCTTACGAGTGTTGATTTTAATCAGACTCTTTATCTCGGTGTGACGATTGAAGCTGATAGTGAAATGGCGCCGCGCAAGATTCTCGGTGCGGTACCGGCGGCGTTTGTCGCGAAAGAAGCCGGTAATGCCAGTACAGTAGGTGGCGTCGCTTCAACCTCATTGGTGCGCAATGATGCCGCTGGTACAACCACCGCCTCGTCAACTGCGACTATCTTGAGCGTGGTACAGAATGGTCTGGGCAAGATTGCGAGTTTCTTTAGTGGTGTTACTGAGGTGTTCACGATTTTGAATAATGGGAACGTCGGTATTGGTACTACGACACCTTCGAGTCGCCTCGCTGTCGCCGGGAACGCCGTCATTGGTGGGGATCTTACTGCGACTGGCACATTGTCAGTCGGAACACTTGACGGACTCCTCCTTGGAACTAATGGTGTTGTGTCAGCTGTCGCCACGTCTACTCTTGGCCTGGGTAACGGCACTTTCCTCGGACTCGCAGACACCCCTTCTTCATACACCGCTAACCGCATCATGTTCACCAACAGTGGTGCGACCGCACTCACTGACAGTGCGAGTTTGACGTTTGATGGCAGTCTGCTTTCGGTAACTGGTTCTACGACTGCGTCAGATGGTTACTACATCGGTTCGACGGCAGTTATCACTGGTTCTACTACAAAGAAAAACTTCTTCTTTGCGGGGGCTATTGGCACCACCTCTACCTCAACTGGTATCTCTAACTATGCGATTGGTGAGAATGCGATGTATACAAATACCTCTGGCTCGTTTAACACTGCTATCGGTAAAGAAGCACTCTATACAAATATCTCTGGTTTTTATAATAACGCCATTGGTGCTTATGTGATGAAGGATAATACAACAGGAAATTACAATAACGCGATGGGTCAAAATGCTTTGACCTCTAACACCTCTGGTTCAGATAACGTGGCGGTAGGAGATTGGGCTTTGGGTTCTAATGTAGCCGGCGATCGAAACACTGCTCTTGGTTCCAATGCCTTGTCTTGGAATAATGGTACTGGTAGCATTGCGATTGGTTATGATGCGGGTAAATTCGCAGAGTCTGTCGACCGCGGTATCTTCATTGGGTACAACATCTCGGCTGCTTCAACTACTCAAGACGACGTCCTCAACATCGGCAACCTCATTTTCGGTAACAACGTAGACGGTACCGGCACAACTCTTTCATCCGGCAACATCGGTATCGGCACCTCCTCACCATCATCAAAACTCACCGTCGCTGGTGCTGGCTACTTCGGTGGCAACCTTACCGCCACCGGTACCTTAACCATCTCTGGCACCTCCACCCTCGCCACCACTACGATTACAGACTTCACGGTTGCTCGCGCACTACGTGATACTACTGCTTCTGCCGGTACCCTCGGTCAGGTCTTGCAGTCTACCGGAACATCTACTCGCTGGGTGTCTACGAGCACTTTGGGCATTAGCGGAGGTGCTTCAGCCCTGGCATCACTATCAGATGTATCTCTTGGCGGTCTCGCTAGTGGTCAATTGCTCTCATATAATGGTTCGGCATGGAATAATGTGGCCACCTCATCCCTCGGCCTGGGTAACGGCACTTTCCTCGGACTCTCAGACACCCCTTCTTCATACACCGCTAACCGCATCATGTTCACGAACAGTGGTGCGACGGCGCTCACTGACAGTGCAAACTTCCTCTTTGATGGATCACAATTGGCGACACTCAATCTAGCAGTAACTGGTACGTCTACATTTACTGGTACCAGTACTATGGCCACCACAACATTTGCGGGGAATGTTGGCGTTGGTACCACTACTAGTCTCTCTCGTTTGACAGTACAAGGCTTCGCCGGACAGAACGATATTCTCACCGTTGCTTCTTCTACCGGGAACCCCTCACTCCGGGTACTGGCTGATAATAATGTTGAACTTACTGGACAACTGATTGACGCTGGGGTGTCGTGGACGGCGAGAAGTGCAGCGGGGAATAATGATACTTGGTCTGAAGTAGCCTACGGTAACGGTCTATTTGTGGCAACGGGAGTACTCTCTGGCGACCGCGTCATGACCTCACCTGACGGTGTGAACTGGACAGCTCGTTCAGCGGCCGGGAATAATGATAGTTGGTATAGTGTAACCTTTGGCAACGGTCTCTTTGTGGCCGTAGGGAACGGAGCGTCCACTGACCGCGTCATGACCTCCCCTGACGGAATTACTTGGACTGTACGTTCGGCCTCTGGAAATAATGATAGTTGGAGCAATATCACCTACGGCAATGGTCTGTTTGTAGCGGTTGGTAGTGGTCCTGACCGCGTCATGACCTCCCCAGATGGTATTAACTGGACGGCTCGTTCTGCTGCTGGAGATGATGATTCTTGGCAGGGTATGACCTACGACAATGGTCTGTTTGTAGCGGTTGGTGGTGGCACCGACACTGTTATGTATTCAAGTAATGGTATTAGTTGGGCGACTACTACCGCAGCAGGGGGTGATGATAGTTGGCGATCAGTTAAATACGGCAACGGCCTCTTTGTGGCAGTTGGTGACTCTGGCAGTGATCGCGTCATGACCTCCCCTGACGGAATCACTTGGACGGCTCGTTCAGCCGCGGGGAATGATGACACCTGGCAGGGTATAACCTACGGCAATGGTCTCTTTGTGTCCGTGTCTAATCTTGGCCCTGACCGCGTCATGACCTCCCCTGACGGTATTAACTGGACGGCTCGCTCTGCCGCTGGAGATGATGGTGCTCTGCAGAATATTGTATACGCTAACGGCCTGTTTGTAGTTGTTGGTTCAAGTAATGACTTTGTTCTTACATCCGGCTTCCTTATTGAATCCCGCCTCGCCCACAACAATATCTACCAAGGACCAACCACATTCATGAATACCCTCACTGTTGGTACGAGTACCAACAGTGCCGCTCTCACACTCCAGGGTCCCGCTGGTAGCACGAATCTTCTTTCGATAGCTTCATCAACGGGCTCGAATCTCCTCACGCTCACTGGTGCAGGGAATCTCGGACTTGGTTCGTCGTCACCAAGTAGTTTGTTGACCGTCGCCGGCACCATGACTGTAACTGGCACCTCCACCCTCGCCACCACTACCATCACCAACCTTACCTTAGCCCAGGCACTCGGCGCTACCTCAGGCGGTACTGGTCTCTCTTCGTACGCCACTGGGGACCTTATCTACGCCTCAGGAGCAAACACCCTTGCTAATCGTACTATAGGTTCTACTGGCAATGTACTGTCCGTCGTGGGTGGGGTACCAACCTGGGTAGCGACTTCCACCCTTGGTATCACTGGAGCAACTACCTTCCTCGCGTTGACAGACACCCCTTCTTCATACACCGCGAACCGCATCATGTTCACGAACAGTGGTGCGACGGCGCTCACTGACAGTGCGAGTTTGACGTTTGATGGGACACGTCTCTCGGTACCGAATCTGATTGTCACGAGTACCTCGACCTTTACTGGTACGAGCACATTTACTACCGGGGCTCTGGCTACCTACTTTGGTTCGGCCGCTGCTGATATTGCCGATGCGGGGGTGCTTCGATTGGGGAACAACGAACTCATTGCGTGGGAGGCTTCGCCGGCGGGAACGGATGTTTCGTTGTCTGTTAATGCTAGTGAACAAATGTTATTCCAGGGAGCAACATCATCAGGATATGTGTTTGATAATGGTATTTCACTTGGTTCAGCGTTAGCTAGTGCGACGACTAGTCTTGATCGACACCTCAGTTTGTGGGGTTCCGTATATGGTTTTAGTGTCACCGTTAACTCGCTTAATTATAATGTGGCAGGTGTTGGTGCGCATAATTTCTATAGAGGGGGCACTTTAAACATGTCTTTAACTGGTGGATCGTTGGGTATTGGTACTGCCAATCCACAACAGCGACTTGATGTTGGTAACGGATTGATAACCGGTGGAACGAATTCAGGTACGCTCAGGAACACACTGAACCTTAGTGGTTCAGCCTCTATACCAGCGGTTGATTTCACTTTCCCAGGGAGTGGATACTTTAGAGTGGCTGAAGTTGGGGTCCTTGGGACCAATGATGTATTTTTCCAAGCTTTGCCAGCTACTACGGCAGGGTATGGCTATCTCGAAGCCTGGGATAGTGCGGGTATGGTGTTGGGTACCGGCAATAATACTGCGCCAGTTATTTTTAGACCCAACCGTACCGAACGGATGCGTGTGACTGCTGGTGGAAACGTGGGTATTGGTACCACCTCACCACTCACGAGATTAGAACTGGCAGGTAGTGGGACGCTTGATCAAGTGCTTCGTCTTTCTAATACCGATACCACCCTATCAAGTGCTCAGCAGATCGGTGGGGTGGAGTTTGTCTCAACTGATGCCAATGATACCGCCGGAGTAGTGGCAAAAGTGGCAGCTTATTCACTTGGAACTACTGGTTCGTTTGGTAACCTTGGTTTTTATACTGGTTCAATCTCCTCACAGTTGTCTGAAAAAATGACCATCCTAGCTAATGGTAATGTTGGTATTGGCAGCACATCGCCATCTTCACTCTTGACGGTGGCGGGTACCACAACACTGGCTACTACGACAGTAACGGACGTTACATTGTCTGGCGCTTTCCGTGATGTGACCAGTTCCGCTGGTACCCTCGGTCAGGTCTTGCAGTCTACTGGTACGAGTACCCGGTGGGTAGCGACGAGTACGTTAGGTATCAGTGGGGGTGGAACTTTCCTCTCGTTGACCGATACGCCGTCGTCATTTACCGCTAACCGCATCATGTTCACGAACAGTGGTGCGACCGCACTTACTGATAGTGCGAGTTTGACGTTTGATGGATCACAATTGGCAACACTCAATTTGGCAGTGACCGGTACGTCTACTTTCACCGGTACTACCACGATGGCTTCAACCAGTATCTCTGGCACCTTACAGATGGGTACCACTTCAGTCTCATCACGATTTAATCTCGATGTAAATAACTTCAGTGCGGCTGGTACGGCTGGTCTCAATCGTTTCTATACTTCGACCAATGCCGCGAGTGGTACGGTGCAGTTTGGTGAACTTGGCTACTTCAAGAATAGCGCCAGTGCAACCACAACTATTGTAAGTAGCTTGTTCCGAGTGGAAGACAGTACCACCTTCGGTAACACGGTCCGTGGTCTTGAAGTGCAAGCCAACCGCGGTACGAATACGCAAGGCGAAAACACAGCGCTCTCAGGCTTCGCTCGGACCTTTGGTGTGCGGGGCTTCTCGAGCGGAGATGCGGGAGCACGCTTTGAGCCAGCGGGCGGTTACTTTGAAACTGGTGGTACCACGCAAGGTAATGCCATTCGGGGTTATTCATCATCAATTACTTCGGCTAATCTCCTTGCCCTTTTCCAAGACACATCTACATTCTCTGGTACCGGTCTCAATATCGACCTTGGTAACGGCACTGGTTCATTTACCGGCAAGTTCCTTGATCTCAAGGTGGCGGGAGCAAGTCGCTTTAACGTCGCTTCAACCGGCACGCTGGTTACCCAAGGTGATATTAGTATTGTGACTACGAACACCGATCCGGCTGCGAACAATGTCGTGGGTATGTACTTTGGCGCCAACGGCTTTGCGAGTATCAACCGTACGGGCAATGTAGCGATGAACCTTGGTCGTAGTAATGATGGAGCGGTGTTGCAGTTCTATAGTGCTGGTGCGGTGCAGGGAAGTGTCAGTATTGCAGGAGCGACTGTTTCATACAACGCCTTTACCGGTAGTCACTTTGGTCTCGTTGGTACAACGACATACGAGAAAGGCACCCTCCTTGAACTAACTGGTGAAAACGCCTACTACAACGACGATGCAACATCAGAAATCATTTACGGTATGCAAAAGAGCACAACCGAAAACAGTAGTAAGGTTATCGGTTCGTATTTGGCAACATTGGAACCAAGTCAAACAGAATCGACGGCGAACCCAACACTCGTGATGGCGGTCGGTAACGGTCATATGTGGGTGGCCGATCAAGGCGAAGATATCAAAGCTGGCGATTACCTTATCTCGTCAAACGTTCCCGGTCATGCCGAAAAGGATAATGGCACTTCGTCTATGAGCTACATTATTGCTCGGGCCTCTGAGGATATTGATTGGAACAACGTGAATACCGAAATTGACGGTGTAAAGCACAAACTCGTCACGGTATTTTTCGAAAACTTCACCAGACCAAATGTTGATTTTGCGCTTGTTGCTTCTTCAACTATTGGCTTGGCAGACGTACCAGAAGATTCATTTACGGACTCTTTCCTTACTGGTCTCTTCGCCAAGGTTGCACAGTGGGTAGGGGATGCGCAAAACGGCATTGGCTCAATGTACGCAAACGTCTTTAATGCTGGTGAGCGTATCTGTGTTGATGGTGAATGTCTCACCGCTGATGATATTCGTGACCTCAAAAATGCCTTACAAGGCGGCGGTAGTAGCAACCCTCCAAGCAGTCCAGGTGGAGATGGTGGCGGGGGATCGACAGAAGGTGATACTGGTGGAGGTGAGACAGTCGATGACGGAAGCGCCGCAGGAGGTGAGGCGGGTACCGGAGGTGATGGGGTCGCTGATGGCAATACCGGTGCTACCGATGGCACGACAGATGGAGGGGCAGGTACGAGTAGTGGAGATAGCGGCGGAACTGATAGTGGTGGCGCAGACGTGGGGAGTAGCGACGGAGGAGCATAAAACAACAATCACATTATGAACACAATTTACAACATCAATACATATATAAGTAGTAACAACGCATCGGGCGTGGCCAAACGACGCTGGTTGCGCTGGTTTGCGAGTTACAAAACAGTGCTGCTCCTCGTCTGTCTTTGTTGGTTGGGAATGATTGTCCCAGCCCATGCTCAAGTCACCCTGTCTGGTACGGTGTATAGTGACGCTGGTACTACTCCAGACGGTACCGTGCGGACGATTAATGTCGCTATTGGTACATCAACCCCTGGAGTATTTGCGTCAACTTCAATGGTGACGACTGGTGCCTATACGGTGACTATCCCGGTGGGAAATAATATTGCCAGTGGTACTCCAATTCTGGTATGGATTGACGGGGGAGCGGTGCTCGGGAGTGTGTTTACCAAAGCCAGTTCAAGTTTCCCAGGGGCCAATATTACCGGTCTCGATATCTACCGCAACCGCCTCATTGTCCGCCACGAGGGAACAAGCGCCACTTCAACAACAAACACCGATTTAGGTTTTTATACAGCGGCTCAGGATAGCGACTTGCAACATAGTACAACTACTGGAGGTATTATTATTAGTTCCCCAAACGAACTATACGTGTGGCCAGGCGACACCTTTGCTCCAGGAGGTGCGGTAACCGTAGCGGGGAATGCAGGAGCGGGAGCTACCGAAGGCTCAATGTATGTGGCGGCGGGTAGTACATATACAGCAGGAGGTGATTTGCGACTGGCTGGTTCACTCTCCGTTGTGTCGTCAGCTACCTTCTCGCCGGGGTCTTCGACTATCTTTTTTGTGGCGACTACGACAGGGAAAACCATTGATGCCCCAGTAGCGAGTATCGGTAATGTGACGTTTTCTGGTAGTGGTGGGGAGTGGACATTTTCGAGTAGTGCCACCACCTCAGCTTTCACCATTTTGGTGGGGTCGGTAGTGGCACCAGCAACCTCACTAGTAGTACAGGGGATATATCAAAATTACAGCACTTTTAATAATAATAGCGGCACGATGACAATCCGGGGACCGCTTACTAGTACAACCGGAAATTTTCCAACCTACACGGCTGGACTTGATACCTCAGGGAGTGCGGCTGGTACCGGTAACCTCGCCATGAACTATCTGGCGGTGTCGAGTAACGGGCAAACACTCTATGCGGCCAAAGCCGGCTCAGCCACCGCCTGTTCTCAGACGTCTGGTTCAGCCACCGGGTGTGAGCTCATGGTATTTAATATTTCAAATACCTCGGCGCCAAGTTTTGTGACAAGTCGTGACGTGTCGGGGAATAATGCCGGTACCGGTAACCTCGCCATCAACTACCTGCTCGTCAACGGCGATTACCTCTATGTCGCCAAAGCCGGCTCAGCCACCGCTTGTTCCCAAACAGCCGGCTCAGCTATCGGTTGTGAATTGATGGTGTTTGATATATCGAGTACTACGAACCCTACCTATGTCGCCGGACGTGATATGGATGGCACCGCGGCGGGAGTGCAGACTATTGCTGCAACTAGTTTGGCGATAAAAGACTCGAGTCTCTATGTGGCCAAAGCAGCTTCAGGAGCGACCGCTTGTAGTACGACCGCCCTCAACTGCGAACTCATGGTCTTTGATATCTCGAGTACCACGAACCCAACGTATATCACTGGGCGTGACGCTTCTGGTTCAGCGGCTGGTGTACAGTCAGTGAATATAAACAGTGTAAGTATTCTCGGCGATATACTGGTCGCTGGCAAAGCCGGCTCAGCCACCGCTTGTTCCCAAACAGCTGGCTCAGCGGTAGGGTGTGAACTGATGCTCTTTGATATCTCAAGCACCACCAATCCTACGTACGTTTCTGGTCGAGACACTTCAGGCTCTGCCGCTGGTACTGGTAACCTCGCCACGACGTTTGTAACCGGGACAGGAACTATTGCGTACATCGCCAAGGCGGCAAATGCCACCGCTTGTTCCCAAACAGCTGGCTCAGCTACTGGTTGTGAGGTGATGGCATTTGATATCAGTTCGACCACTAATCCAACATATGTGCGTGGTGTGGACAGGGCAGGGAGTCAGACTGGTGTGCAATCAAGTCAGGTAAGTCATTTGTATTTGGCGGGCACCTACCTCTTTGCAAGTAATGCCGCAAATGCGACTGTCTGTGAACAGAATACTGGACTTACTATTGGTTGTGAGTTAACGATGTTTGATGTCAGCTCTAGTACCGCCTTGCGTCAGATTAGTAGTCGAGACGCGGGTGGCGCGATAAATGGGGTGCAAACGCTGGCTCATACAGCGGCCGTTTCGGTCGGATCTATGCTCTTTGTGGCGCGAGCAGGAAGTGCGACCGCTTGTTCCCAGACAGTTGGTTCAGCGGTAGGGTGTGAGTTGGCCGCTTTTTCTTGGGCTAATCAACCAAGTGGTATCCTTATGGGGAACTTGAGTGGTAGTTCGGCGCTGGGGAATATCACAGCGACGGGTACGGTCGAGTTTCGTGATGTGGCGACAACAAGCAGTTTGACCATCACTACAGGTACGACCACGCTTCCGTCACAAATTACAGTAACTGGCAATTTTCAAAACAATGCCAACGTAATCTGGACAGAAACCACCCTACAACTTGATAGTAGTGCTGCACAAACGGTGGGCGGTACCCTGACGGGGACAAATGAGATGTATCACGTCCGCTTTTCGGGTGTGGGCGCCAAGTCCTTTACGAACAATGCCTCAACGACGTTTTTGACGATTGACAGTGGCGCAAATGTTGCGTTCCCAAGCCTCCTCACTATTCGTGATACATACACTAATAGTGGTACAGCGACAACCGCGAGCAGTGTTGTGTATACCAATGGTACTATCGGCAGTTTTTTGGCTGGCGCTAGTGTTGGTGGCAGTCTGACGGATGCTTCCAGTATCGCTGTTAACTCCCTCGTTCGGGTGGGAACTATGCTTTATGCCGGGAAGGCAAATAGTAATACGGCTTGTTCCCAAACCGCTGGTTCAGCAGTAGGGTGCGAACTCATGGTCTTTAATGTCTCAACCACTACGAGTCCGTTGTATGTGGCAGGCCGAGATATAACCGGGAACAACACCGGTACTGGTAATATCGTGGTCAACCACCTAGCAGTGTCTTCCAATAGTCAGACACTTTACATGGCAAAGGCCGGTGACGCTACCGCCTGTTCCCAGACTGCTGGCTCCGCTACCGGCTGCGAACTCATGGTCT
>CALMKR010000276.1 GCA_937867625.1 uncultured bacterium
CTGACTACGCTCGTGTAGCGGTAGCTCGTAGTGCAGGTGGTTGGACAGTTTCTGGTAATACCGTAACCAATACCGCCCAAATTACCTTCCCACAGTGCGGTGTCACGGGGGCAACGATTACTCACGCCTCCATTACCACCGCAGCGTCTGGTGCGAGTAAGATTCTCTACAAGGGAGCGCTGTCTAGTTCTCTTGCTGTAGCTAATCAGATTACTCCATTCTTCGCCGCAGGTACAGGTCTATCAGTCACAGAAGACTAATATGGAACCTATTGTAGTATCGAAAGCCGACTACGAAGCTGGAAACTATCCAAAAGGAGTCCCAATTATGGTCGGTATGGACGCAAATGTACAGGCAGGAAGTAGTATGAATGTTGGGAAGACCCCAACACGAATCAAAGTAACCCTCATCCCAGCATAATGATTCAGAACATCGAACAACTCGTCCAGGCTGAGTTAGACGGCAAGGAACGCCGATACACTTGGCGCAAAACTCCTTCGCAAGTAACAACGGCGGGCTTGTGGTTCGATTTGTCAATGTCACCAGGTCGGCCTGTCCCAAAGTATTGGTTTGACGCTCCACCTGCTATTGCAAAACAAATTACCTATTCCGCTGATGGTGGATTAGAGCATGGTGGCGGTGTGTCCCCGGCTGAAAAATACCTTAGGCTTACTACAGGAATTGCAACAGCTGCTACTGCCCTTCCTCTTACAATGATTTTGTGTGATTACCTACTCTATTACCCCTCTATTGACGACTCTGTTCTTGATGAGCAGATAATGGATAATACAGTAACTCTCCCACGATATACAGACGGTGACGGCGTACAAGTGATTGCCGTATCAGTAGCTGGTCGTACTGGTGGCGCACGCTTCTATTTTACCTACACCAACTCAGACGGTGTGTCAGGGCGAGTATCTCAAACTTGCTACCAGAATAACTCTGCCGCACTTGGAACTCTCCAAGGAAACGGACAGAACACCAACGTAGCTTCGTCAGCATTTATTGGTCTCCAAGACGGTGACAGTGGGGTACGTTCGATTGACTCAGTATTCATGCTCGATGCTGACGTAGGACTGATGACACTTATTCTTGTAAAGCCACTTGGAACATCAGTCATCCGAGAAATCACCGCTCCAGCAGAAAAAGATTACTTCCTCGAAAGTGGGACAATCCCTCGGGTGTACGATGACGC
>CALMKR010000277.1 GCA_937867625.1 uncultured bacterium
TATCGCGGTGTTGTATTTGTACCGTCGCCATAAGCAATCAAAATTTCTTAACTGACTGTCGAATTAACAGTCACATTATCTTCATCAGTGACAGCACCAAATAATGTGTTTGTTTGAAATTGTCCTGTGGTTGTTTGATACCAATTTGCAACCGTGTCACCAGCATTTACGGTAAAGCTCTGAGTGGTTGAATAATCACCAAAACCACCGGAACCGGTAACATCCTTGGCCCGAACTCGCCAATAGTAAGTCGTCAAATCAGTCAAAGCATCGGCAAGTTGCAACTGGTAACGAACCTTATTACCTTCAAAAAATGGTGTGGTATCTGTAGCTACCACAGTATTTAGGAATCCAGCATCAACACTTGATAGTCGAGTGGTGGCGGTGGCAAATGTCGACGATGTGGATATTGAAAATTCGTACTCAATATCTGACGTACCGTCAGGATCACTGGCCATAAATTCAAAGTATGGTGTTGTCGATGCCAAACGAGCATTATCAAACGGTGTTCCGTACATACTCGGCGCTGCTGGGCGAAAATCAAGAGCGGCTTTTTTCCACAATAGGAGGGTACCAGGTGTTGTCGAACTGACTTGACCGGCGGTTGCCTCCTGCTGACTTTGAACAGAAATGATTTGTCCTGCAGTCACTCCCTCAAGCAGGAATACAAGATTGCTGGAGGCGTCTGAGTGGCCGTTTTGGTTACGGATATAGTTTGATTTTGTTTGTGCTCCGGTGGTGGTCGCACCATTAACCGTCACGGTAATACGGTTGTTTGTACGGGTAGTAGCTCCTGAAACAGCATCATTAAATGCCAAGAAGTAGTCCCCACTTTGTCCGACAGTAATTTGATGACTGTTGGTAGTTGTTGAGTGAGTAAAGGTTGAACTATCATAAGCCAACTGGTTTATAAACCGGGTTGAAGATGCGTTTGAGTTATTCCAGTTTGTATTAGTGGTACCATTAAAAGTGCTTCCCGTGAGTGCAATTACTCCCGTTGTTGGTAATTTCTCAACAAAAATTGAACCACTGAATCCTGGTGTGACTACGACAGTGCCTGCTCCAGCTTCTTGCTGCGCCGTTATCGTCAAAATACTGTCTGTTGTTGTTGCAACAACAATACCTGACCAATGAATACTTGAGTCTCCATCACTTTCAGTAGCTGCTGTTTCCATGTATCCCTGCATAAAGTGACCACCTGACACCGCCGTACCATTAAGTAACACACGACCCGCTACGTTTG
Organism: uncultured bacterium; assembly: GCA_937867625.1. GTDB lineage: Bacteria > Patescibacteriota > Minisyncoccia > Phycocordibacterales > UBA918 > OLB19. Next base: position 1,244 of record CALMKR010000277.1, read on the forward strand.
TCTGTACAGTATGACCAACACCGGTAAGAGGTACGTTGATATGTACCATGTATGTACCCGTAGCTGATAGAGTAATATTTTGTGGAGAAATCGTATTTGAATGAACAAAACCAGCATCTTGGCGTGTTTCAGTCCATTCAAACGGTGAGCTCGTAGCTTGATTAAGTGTTGTTGAACTTACCGTACGAGTTGAGGTTGCGGCAAATACTGTATCTGTATTACTAATGTACTCAAGATACAGCGACGCCAGGCCAGTGACATTTATTGTGTCGCCCGCATCGATAGTAGAAAGGTTTTCTACAAACACCTCAATGTAGTCATCGGCTGTCACATCAGTCAATAGAAAAGCCACATTTGATGAAGATTCTGATTGTGCTCCGGCATTTTCAATATAGCCACTACGACCAAGACCTTCCTGAACAGCTACACCGTTCTTACGGACCTCAACCCCCGAACGAGTACGACTCACGTTCGCATCGGCTCGTTGTACTGGCAAGTTTACTGCCAAGAAATAATCACCGTTCTGACGCAATGTTACCCGCTGTGAATTAGACGAGGTGGAATGCGTATAGTAATAATTATCAACCGAACTCGTTGACCATTGCATTGGACTTGGAGCACTGTTTAGGTTTGTACCCACTACCGAACGAGTACCAGTAAACCAACCAATGTTATTAAGGGCGTCGGAGGCAATTTGCCATTGTCGAAGCTCAGTGAAGCCGTCCATGTCTAATGGTCCAAGCAAATACATATATGGACTGACGTCAGGTGCATCAAATGTATATGACAACGTAATTTCATCACCCTCATGTAAGGTGACGTTTGGCCACGTAATGAGACTATATTGTGGTAATGCAGTAATAGTTGCGCCTGCTAGGCCGTCAATAATAAAACCGCGCGGCACCCGTTCTGTAATATCTCCCGTAAAAGTGCGGTTGGCTTTAACATGAAGTTTGACCTCATATGGTGCTGGTGGATAAATACGAGTTGGAGCAGTTCGCGTAATATCAAACGGAATATAATCGCGCACTTCAAAAGAATCAGTAATCTTATGTACCACTTCCCCATTTACGTTCAAGTGTTGGAGCTGGATGGTGTATATACCCCACTCGCCAGTATCCTTGAAGGTTGCCAGATAATCAGGAACATCAGTAACATTATTTGCATTACATGAACCAGACTGTGACACCGGCACTTCGAAAATCGCCCCTTTCGGATCTATGATTTTCATTTGCAAATTCGCATCACAAATCGTATCCCCACTATCAGTGAGTGCTGCGAGATTGAGTTGTACTTCCTCATTTGGGAAATACATACTCTTTTTGGTATTAACTGCCAAAAGACCCCAATAAAATTCAAAGGTATCGGTGAACTGTTCACCATTTTCATTCACCTCAACCGTTACTTCATATTTGCCTGGAGCGAGGGTGTACGGGAGTTCCTGTACCTCCATTGACCAGGTGAGGTCATCGTAGTATTTGATATCAAACAAAGCTGGTATCTCTGTCCCGTCAGGATTTTTGATACTCACGCGTTCAACAGCAAAAGTGTTTTCAGCAAAGATAGCTCGGAACATTCGGTTCAAGAAACCTTGTTGTGGGTCGTATGAGAGCGTAAACAGTGGTGACTTGCCAAGTACCTGATCGAGATCAGCATTGACCAATTCATTAAGACTTGGTTCCTTCAAATCACGTTCATAGCCAATTGCGTCAGTTGGCTTTTCAAAATCTGAGGCTTCGTAGAACCGTCCTGAAGTAACATCAAGCCACACACCATCAACAAATACTTCTTCTGTCTCAGCTTCAATACCTTCGTACGCCACACGAACGCGGAGATTCGAGAGATCGTTACTATAAGGCGACATAGCGAGGGCAACGAGGAAGTGGTCTCCGTTGAGGCTATTAGAAATTTCACCATCTACATCAATGACAGTACCCGCGACGTAAGTTTCGCCCGCATCGAGTGAGTACGACACAACAAAACGCTGTATCGCACTACCAGGCTTTGCCTTCGCGGCCAATGAGAGACGTAGCTGTACAGTATCGAGTACTGTACCACTAGTGAATTCAGGCAAAGCGAAGTTCTCAAAGGTGAGCGAACGTGTCTTACAGCCCACTTCAACCAGACATGGTTCCAAACCGAAGAGATCGGTTGTAGTAGCAGTTGACGTTACTGCTTCAGATTCCTGTGTTGTACTCGTAGCTGCTGACTCACCGTCTATCACTGAGGTGTCACTTGGTGTCTCTGCGGTTTCGGCTGGAGTATCAGCAGGCGACACTTCGGGAGCAGTTGGGGTCGTTTCTTCTACTGACTCTGTTGTACTCTCATTTATGACCTCTTCTGCTACCGGCACCGTATCAGTAACAGGTACGGTTTCATCAAATTGTGCGAGCGGGTACGCCACAGCTCGGAGAGAGGTCTCAAGAGGCCCCTCACTTGGTGTTGGTTCAACAGGAGCTTCTATTGGCGGTTCAGGGTTAGTCGGACTTTCTGCTGGCGCTTCAGTTGGTTCACCGGTTGCAGTGCCACCTTCACCAGTAGGTGAACCTAGCGAAGGAGTCTCGCTTCCTGATTCAGGTGCGGGCGTATCGGTTGTGGTCGGTGCAATGTATCTAAAGTATGCAGAATTGGCATTGGTGAAATTTTGCAAGATACCATCTCCATCAACATCCTGAATCAAAACCTCGTTTGGATTATCAAAGCCATCGGCGACGACACCTCCTGGCACAACGAGTAATTCCTCGGTGGTATAAACGGTGCGGTCGATATATGAGTACGCCAAAAAACCACTGATACAGACAAATACCAGCAGAACCCGCAAAGTGAGGCGGTTTAGCTTAGGGATTACATGCGACACAACTCTAACGCCCAAAAGAAACTTTTGGGTCACATATAGTATAACGCGTCGGTTGTACTAACCGACGCGTTATGCAAATATTTTTGTGGATTGCTCGCTCGAATTTAGCGCAGAATCGTTTTTACGTCATTGATTTCCTTTTCAATCAAGGTCTCTGATACCTCAAGAGCTTGATTGAGTCCCTCAACAGCTTCTTTTTCCTTCTTTGAGAGTCTTGGTCGCTTCGTGATGAGATTTATCTGATCGTAGATTTCGTCTCGCAGAGAATATTTTTTCCATCTGGTCTTGAATCTCTCGTGTCTCGCGGCGGAGTTTGTCTTCACGGAGCTTGTTCTGCTTCCGATCGTACCAGATGTAGATGAACTGCATAAGGATGGTCACAAGCAGCAGCCCAGTGAAGATGTTTCGTCCGGTGAGGTAGTCCCAGATAGTAGTTTCGATTTCTACTTCCGCAGGCTTTATCCACCCCGCTGTAATCTGAACTGCAACACTTGATTCTTTTATGTTACCCGCTTTATCGTGGGCAACAACTTTTACGGTGTAGGTGCCGTCTTCAAGCTCTTTTAGTAGATACCCGACAGCCGCTTCATCTGGACTAACCTTAATTGGTTCATTATCCGCAATCGTCATTTCGTAG
>CALMKR010000278.1 GCA_937867625.1 uncultured bacterium
AGCGATGCTTCGTACCCTCACTATCCGTTTGACGAAGACTGAAGAAGAAAACCCATTCCGCTTCCACGACGCACTCGCTGACCTCAAGACTCATAATGTCACCATTACTGACGAAGAAGTTGTCGAAGCTGCAGGAGTAGTAGAGGCAGAAGTAGTAGAGGGTGACGAAAAGATTGAAGAAGTGGTAAAATAGTCAAAACTATTCAATAACCACATTTTCGTATGTACCTTAACAAAGCAATGATTTTTGGGAACTTGACCCGCGATCCAGAAATGAAGGCTCTCCCGAGCGGTATGCAGGTTTGTTCGTTCTCAGTAGCGACCAATCGCTCATATACCGACCGTGATGGCAAGAAGCAGGAATCAGTTGATTACCACAATGTGGTAGCCTTCGGTAAGCAGGCTGAAGTTATCGGCAAGTACCTGCAGAAAGGTCGAGGTATCTACGTCGAAGGACGTATGCAGACCCGCAGTTGGGAAAAGGACGGTCAGAAGCAGTACCGTACCGAAATCATTATGGATCGCTTTGAATTTGGTCCAAACGGAAGTAGTTCAAGTGCTCCGGCCAGCAACAACACAGCCGCAGCTAATTCTGCTCAGCAGCAGAGTGCACCGGTTCTCCCGGATTACCCTGAGGAAGAGATCAACCCCGAAGACATCCCTTTTTAAAGTTTGGATATACAGTATCTACGGCGTTGCAGTGCAGCTTTTGTCACTCACCGTACGACCAGTACGGCTCACTCCAAAAACTTTCTGCGCCTTGTATCTACTGCATCCCAAACCTTAAAAACTTACGGAAATCCAAGCCTCTCCTCGCCTAAAGTACTTGAAAAATTGAGAAAATTATTAGCATCAAAAACACATTATGGAACAAGCAGAACGACACAACATTCACAAGAAGGCCAAGATGGAGCATATCGACTACAAAGATATCGTTAGTCTCGGTCACCACGTGAACCCACACGCTCGCATGAACAGTCGCAAGCGTACTGGCTTTGGTGCCAAGCAGCAGCGAGATTTTGCAAACGCAATCAAGCGCGCTCGCTTCATGGCTCTTATGCCATACATCTCTCACTAGGAGAGCAAAAAATAAAGGCCGGCCCCATACGGGGCCGGCCTTTATTTTTAATAAAATGATGGTAGTATGACGCTAGTTCGATTGTCACCAAAAGGAAGCTGCGCATGCCATTTGATCTCAATCTGCCGGAACCGCCACCGCCACGACCGTGGCCGCCCCGTGGTATGTGGTGTAATCGCAACTGCAATCAGTGTCGTGGCAAAACTGCCTACGGCAAAGGAGAGCCATGTAACGAGTGCGGTACGTTTGAAGACGGCTCATCAGATTGATTGTCGTAGCAAACAAAGAAAAGGCCGAAGCGGTGTCCGCTTCGGCCTTTCCCAATTATGTTCGAAGACAAGTTACGCCTTCTCGATTCGTTCTGAGTAGGCGCCGTCTTCGGTGTTGACCGCAACCACGTCACCTTCATTGATGAACATCGGTACCATCAGCGTTGCGCCTGTTTCGAGCTTTACTTCCTTGAGAGCTCCGCCTGATGAGTTACCCTTCACGGCATCAGCCGCTTCAACTACCTTGAGTTCTACCTTAATAGGGAACTTGAGACCAATCACTTCGTCATCAAAGATAAGCGCCTGGAGCTCACTACGGTCTTTGAGGTACTTGCCCTGACTCCCTACGAAGTCTTCGGCGAGCATAAAGCGCTCACTCGGCTTTCCAACTTCATGGAACCAATACTCACTACCTTTGCGGTAGATGAAGGTAACCATCTTGGTCTCAAGGTCAGCTTCTTCGGCTGTTTCGTTCACATGGAAGGTGTTTTCTACTACGCGGCCAGTTTTGATGTTCTTGAGCTTCGTGATGTTTACTGGCTTGCGCTGCTGTTTGCGGAATACGTGATGAGAAATAACGAGATACGGTTCATCACTAAAAAGAATCACTTTCTTCGGGGTAATTTCGTTGTAAGAGAGGATAGCCACACGAGTATAATTAGATTTGTAACGCCACTTTATACCAAAATTACACCTGAAAAGCAAAGGCTTGTACAACACCCAAAGCGCAGTAATGGTGGTATTATAGAGATATGCAATGGTTTTCTTCTACTGATGACGCTCGTGAATTGCCAGACGAAGAGCTCCTCTTGCGTTCAAATGGCCAGCCTTGGCTCTTTGCCGTTCTGCTCGATCGTTACGAGGCTGCTTTTATGCGACGAGCAGTCAGTATCATCCGAGACGAGCGCGATGCTGAAGAGATAGTGCAGGACACGTTTACGAAGATTTATCTTCATGCTGCAAGTTTCCGACCCCAGGAGGGAGCGAAGTTTTCATCCTGGGCCTACCGCATACTTCTCAATACGAGTTACACCTATTACGTACGTCGGCGGAAATTGGGGGAGCGGGTGACCGCACTTGACCCAGAATTTGAGGCGCTGGTCGCAGACAAAGGCCAAGATCCCGAGCGAAGTGTCGATCGTGATATTGTCGATCGAGTCCTTGGTCGGTTGCCAGGACACTTTGCACAAGTGCTGCGTCTGCATTACCTCGAACGTTGGAGTCAGGAAGATATTGCAAATCTCACAGGGGAAGAGGTGGGTACGGTCAAAGCCCGAGTCCACCGGGCCAAAGCCGCTTTCCGTAAGGCTGTCCTGCCGGGGGAAATAGAACCAACCTTGTAACTTTTTTTTAAGTACTGGTGTTACAAAGAACGTATGGAAACACTACAAACCCAATTTGCTAAAAATCGCCGCCTTCGCCGCGCTGTCATGCGTCGGGTGTGGTATGTATTTGCCCTCAGTATTGTCTTGCGGCCAGCCTTGCTCCTCGGTGCCGTATTTGGAGCGAGTGCCATCGCATTTTGGAAGCTCGTTTCAATTACGAGCATCGTCGAAAATTTCCTCCAGGTAGAAGTGGGACACCTACCGACCTATGTCAGCGAAGCTATGCTTCAGGCTGACACGGCCGCACTCTTGGCCTTCCTGGGTCTCACGGTAGTGGCTCTGATTGTTGTGGGGCAGATGGCCGCTCGACTCTTGGTCAGCTACCGGATACGGACGACGTAGGGTGCTTCAATTCAAGGGTAAACAAAAACCGAGCGGTCCTTTAGGACCGCTCGGTTTTTGTTTTATATTTTGAAAAGTGATGTCAAAAAGACGTTAGACGAGTGAGAAAAGCGTGGGGCGCTTTCCGCAAGAGGTTGCCAGCTGTTTTGTTTAAAATAGCGACAACCTGCACTGCTCCTGTAAGGAGGCACGAATGAGACTATATAACGGTTTTTTGGCGCACTTTATTCGTCACTACCTCCCGTAGCCTTCTCCTCCTTTAGAGACTTGCGGACATGCTTCAACAGTTCGGTCTTAACCTTGGTGTTTTCACGGAGGAAGGTGCGTGCTGCGTCATAACCACGGCCGAGCTTCACTTCACTTGAGTCGTCACCTCCTGGGGGATTAAAGGTGTATGATGACCCTGACTTAGTGACATACTTGTACTTTTCACCAAGGGCGAGGAGCTCACCTTCAAGTGAGATACCTTCGTTGTAGATGAGGTCAAACTCTGTCGCCTTAAACGGCGCTGCGACCTTGTTCTTGACGACCTTCACGCGGTGACGACCACCTACCACTTCTTCACCCTTTTTGATCTGGGCGATACGACGGATATCGAGACGCACTGAGGTGTAGAACTTAAGCGCCTTTCCACCTGGGGTAGTCTCTGGGTTACCAAACATCACACCCACCTGCATACGAATCTGGTTAATGAAGATGACGACCGTCTTACTCTTGGCTACAATACCAGTGAGCTTACGGAGTGCCTGACTCATGAGGCGAGCCTGCTTACCAACGTGGTGCGCACCCATTTCACCTTCAATTTCATCGCGGGGAGTAAGGGCAGCCACCGAGTCGATAACAATCACGTCGATTTTACCCGAACGAACGAGCGACTCGACGATTTCAAGGGCCTGCTCACCATTGTCTGGCTGTGAGATAAGGAGCTCGTTGAGCTTCACACCGAGGTTCTTCGCATACTCTGGGTCCATGGCGTGTTCTGCGTCGATGAAGGCGCAAATACCACCGGCCTTTTGGGCCTCGGCGATAGCGTGGAGCGAGAGGGTAGTCTTACCAGACGATTCTGGTCCGTAGATTTCCAAAATACGCCCGCGTGGATACCCACCGATACCAAGCGCCTCATCAAGACCAATTGATCCAGAGGGGATGACATCGACGTCTACCTTGCGGCTATCACTAAGAGTCATGATTGCTTCTTCACCGAACTTAGTCTTGAGACTACGGAGAGTTTCGGCGATATCAGCGAGACCGCTTTGCTTGTCAGTAGCAGGGGCACCAATGGTCTTTGGGGCTTTGGCAGCTTTTTTTGGTTTCATATACAGGAATTGATTGAATTAATTTTGCACCAAAGAAGCGGGTGTATACATAAACGGCCGTTCGAGCTTGGTGACGCGCCCGTAGCGATCCGTCGCTGCAATGGTAGCTATAGTATACCCGTTTTCGAGCACAAGTGCCTCTTTGAAGTGCCCAGATGGGTCAGTAAATATCTGTCGGCCATTGAGCGAGAGGCTGGTGATATTGGCGACAGTCCCTTCGAGCGTGACTACGCGGTCATTGTGGACCCGGGCCGGTTCTTCGGACAGTGTTATGCGCGGTCCAGCAATGAGGAAACGGGCCTGCCAGAGGATATAGAGGACGAGGAGCAAGAGGCCACACACTACCAATGCGCTCTTGACGAGCGCACGGAAGGTAAATCGCGGGAGGGTAAGTGGTGCCATACAGGGATAGGAAGGTTAGAAGGTGTCTCGGTTCTCGCCTTCTTCAGTGTCGAGGTCAGAATCGCCACCAATGAGGACCTGGCGAGGCTTGGCACCATCGGCCGGACCAATCACACCCTTTTCTTCAAGCAGATCCATGAGACGAGCGGCGCGGGAGTAGCCGACTCGGAGCTTTCGCTGGATATACGAGGTTGAGGCCTTACCAGCTTCCATCACAGCCTGCTTGGCGTCTTCGTAGAGGTCATCGTCATCGTTACTGTCGTCTTCGTTGAGCATACCGATGAAGCTATCGCCGGTGCCGCCAGACTTCTCATCGAGATTGATTGAATCAAGTGACTGGGCTTCGGCTTGCTCCTTGAGATAGGCGACCACATTCTTCGTTTCTTCTTCGGAGATAAAGGCAGACTGGAGGCGGATTGGCTTTGGTGAATCACTCGAGAGGAAGAGCATGTCACCGCGACCAAGGAGCTTCTCAGCACCAATCTGGTCGAGAATCGTACGTGAGTCAATCTGAGATGCCACATTAAGGGCGAGTCGGGTCGGGATGTTCGCCTTAATTGTACCGGTGATGACGTTTACACTCGGGCGCTGGGTCGCGAGGATGAGGTGGATACCGATAGCACGACTCATCTGGGCGAGACGGACAATGAGCGCTTCGAGCTCTCGTGGGAAGGCGAGCATGAGGTCTGCGAGCTCGTCCATCACAATCACGATGTACGGGAGTGGTTCAGGAAGCTCCGCTCGGGTCTCTTCTTGTG
>CALMKR010000279.1 GCA_937867625.1 uncultured bacterium
TGCCATAGATATGGACATTTCTTAATGATAAAGAAAAGTGCCAGAAGTGCTTGCATATTACCTCATGCTCTTGCGTGCTGGTATGGGATTGTGGCTTGGTGCTCGCAGTGGCGGGCTTGTGTCCGAGGTCGGGATGCTGGACTTGACCCGAAACGAAAAGACTCTCAAATCGAAGGTCAACATGAGCAAATACCAGCAGAACCTTGGTGATTCTACGGTGCTCGTGTTCGATACCATGCTGGCGACAGCTGGTTCGATGTCGCGAGCCATTTCTCATATCAAGCGCAATGCGAAGCCAAGGCGCATAATCGCAGTCTGCCTGTTGGCAGCTCCGGAGGGACTTGAACTCATGAAAACCAAGCACCCTGATGTCGACATGGTTGTCGGGGTGATCGATGAAAAACTCGACGATGACGGCTTCATCTATCCTGGTCTTGGCGACGCGGGTGACCGCTTCTTTGGCCACTACGGCTGATACGGCAAACGGCCGGCATCCCCCTTTCGGGAGTGCCGGCCGTAACTAATTTTAATATTTAGATCAAAAACTCAATCACGTCACCATCTTGCACGATGTACTCCTTGCCTTCAGCGCGGAGTTTGCCGGCTTCACGAGCCTTCGCAAGTGAGCCGTATTCTACCAAGTCAGCGAAAGTCACTACCTGCGCGCGGATATACTTCTTTTCAAAATCAGTATGGATAGCTGCTGCCGCTTTTGGCCCTGTTGAACCAATTGGTACGGTCCAGGCGCGAGTCTCCTTTTCACCAGTGGTGAAGTAAGACATAAGACCAAGGCGGGTGTAACAAGCCCGAATAAGGGTACCAATACCACTGTCCTGCGCACCGTACTCACGACGGAAATCCATTTTTTCGTCTTCGGCAAGGTCGCGTAGTTCGTGTTCCATACCTGCGTCCACTACCACATACTCAGCACCGGTAGTATCAAAGAAATCAAGGAGCGCATGCCACCGTTCGTCACTTTGATCATCGAGGTTCATACCACCATGCTTCTTGTTACAGATATACAAAAACGGCTTCATGGTGAGAAGGTGGAGGTGCTTCACCGCCTTTTGCTCGTCCTCATTCATCTCGAGCTGATTAGCCAGAAGACCATCAGCAAGATGCTGCTTGAGACGGACGAGGAGGTCGCGTTCAACCACGGCGTCTTTGTCCCCACGCTTGGCGTCACGTTCGGCGTTACCGAGACGCTTTTCGACTGTCTCAGCATCGGCGAGCACAAGTTCGAGGTTAATGACTTCGATATCGCCACGGGGGTCAATACGACCGGCTACGTGGTGGATGTCTTCGTCTTCAAAAATACGCACCACCTGCCCAATCATGTCGGTCTCACGGATGTTGGCGAGGAACTTGTTGCCGAGGCCTTCCCCACTGGCGGCACCTTCGACGAGGCCGGCAATATCAACGAACTCAATCACTGCTGGGATAATATCGTGTGAGCCACTAATAGCCGAGAGAGTCG
>CALMKR010000280.1 GCA_937867625.1 uncultured bacterium
CTGGTGTGGTGATGACAGACTTCGATATTATGGAGGCTAAACAGGCTATTCAATCCCTCATCAATGAAGCCCGAATAGACGAACTCAAACAGCTCTGGAACAGCACACAGCCTGATATCGTGCCAGATGGTGTTGAAGCTAATGATATGAGTGAAGCGTTGCATAAGCGTATCGAAAAACTAAGGAGTGAGTTATGAACGATGAAACATTAAAAGAGGAGATAGACACCTGGATACGTCAAGCTTATGTAAACGGGTCATTAGATGTTAATAACCCCGAACCGCAAGGTAGTGACGTTTGTACCGAATTAGTTTGGGAGGCTGTACTTAAAGACCGAGAGAGAGCTGTAAAGAATGCCTATAACAATGCTCGATATACTCTACATTCAATATTAAGCAACGATGTTGACAGTGAACTTGACCATTCGGATATTGAGGCAAAGTTTATGGCCCAACTATCAAACCCAACTCAAGAAAACACCACAGTCTACAATATAGCTGGTGGTGATGAGTACAAGATTATGGGTGAGAAAGTCACTGGAGTTAATACTTTAACTGTTCACGACCTAGATAAACCAAACCAAGCACAAGAAAAGGAATCAGATGACTAAACCGCAAATAATAATGCAATCAGAGTTAATACAATTTACACATCGAGGCGTGAAGATAAATATCGCCTTAGACTATAATAGAAAAACTGTATCATTAACAAAACCTGTTTCAATTTTTAGCAATAATGACGATGCCAAAGCATGGGTTTTCTCAAAACGAACCAGACAATATCTCGGAGGTTGGTACATAGTCCTAGAAGCTTTACAGGAAGCCACCAAGTATGCTGATACACGGCTCAAAGAACAGGAAGATGCCAGAGCTAAAATAGCAGAGGAAAAAGTGTTTAACATAGCTATGGCGTTGTCTGAGGTTGCAGAGGATCAAAATGAAAACCCTAATTGACCTCATAGCCCTCACCATATTCGGCATGTTCGGAGTAGTGCTGCTAGCAACATCACTAAGAGTAGTGCAGATACTATACGAGGTGCTGTTCAAGAAGTGTGAGCGTGAGCAGATGGGCTATAAGCACCGAGGCGATGACTGCGAATGTATGGAAAGGGTTGAATTATGAGTAACCCCACAGACACCAATCAAGCTAGTGAAGTCCTACAAGGCGATTGCCTAGAGCTAATGAAAGACATACCAGACGGTAGTGTCGATTTAATCTTGGCGGACTTGCCATATGGCACTACAAATTGTAAGTGGGACACAATCATACCGTTTGAGCCATTATGGGAGCAGTACAAGCGTATTATCAAGCCTAATGGTGCGATAGTGCTGACAGCCTCACAGCCGTTCACGAGTGCTTTAGTGATGAGTAATC
>CALMKR010000281.1 GCA_937867625.1 uncultured bacterium
AATGATATCGTGCACTGTGACCTTTAGTTTGGCATTTTTAGTTTGTCGCTCGATTACCGAAAGAGCTCGTGTGACAGTTAGTCCAGCATCAAGCATCGACCCAAGGTTGCGTGTTACCATCACGAGTTCATCTTGCTTCACTTTCCCAAGCCAAGCATTGATCTTCTCCATATCAAAACCACCAAGACCAAGTGAAAGGCCCTTTACTTCACTGACACTTGATACTGTATGTCCGTTGGTACGCGCGATATCATAAATCGCGTACCGATCAGTCGCGGTAACCGTCTCACGGACTTTCTTGCCGCTACTGTCTTCCCCTTCGTAAATAAACTTACCCATAGATATAGTTACTCACTAATCACGCGGAGCACTTCTTCAACACTGGTGAGGCCTTTGGCTGCCTTATAAATACCATCCTCGAGCATAGTGAGCATCCCTTCTTTACGAGCTTGAATTTCGAGCTCATCACTCGTCTTGTGGTTCATCACCATATCCTTGATGGTTGGTGACATCTCGAGCACTTCATGAATACCCATACGACCATGGTAGCCGTCTGGGGAAATACCGTTTTCATTTGGATGGTAAAACGAAATATCATTCCAGGTTGCACCATCAGCGACCACCTTCTCTTCTTTAAGGGTCGCGAGCACCTTATCGAGATCGGCATATTTGGCGATATCTTCCCGCTCGGCTTTAGACAGAATATATGACACCTTGTCATCACAAAGCTTACGGACGAGACGCTGTCCAATGGCTACCCGCAGCGTCGATACGAGGAGGAAGGCTTCAGAACCCATATCAATCAGACGCGCAATAGTACCAGCCGCACTGTTGGTGTGAACGGTCGCGAGCACGAGGTGACCAGTGAGGGCAGCATTAATGGCGAGTGAAACCGTTTCTTCGTCACGAATTTCCCCCACCATAATAACGTCAGGATCCTGACGCATCAGGGAACGCAGTCCTGCCGCAAAGGTGAAGCCGATTTCTGGCTTTACCTGGGTTTGGTTCACGCGCGCCATCTGGTATTCAATTGGGTCTTCAATGGTAGAAATATTTACCTCGGGTGTATTGAGGAGGTCAAGGACCGTGTAGAGTGTTGTTGATTTACCAGAACCAGTTGGACCAGTGACGAGGATAATACCGGTGGTGGCGCGAGTGGCCCGGTGAATACGCTCAAGGGTCGACCCATGGAAACCAATGCCTTCGAGTGAAAAACCCGTACGATTTTCACGCAAAAGACGCATCACGATCTTCTCGCCGTAGAATACTGGCAACATCGAGACACGAAACGCCACTTTCTGCCCATCCATCTCCATCTTAAAGCGGCCGTCTTGTGGCAAACGCTTTTGGTCGAGTTTCAAGTTCGAGAGCACCTTGATACGGGCGACGATAGTCCCCGAGGCAATCTTCGGAAGCTTCATGGCATCGTTTAAGATACCGTCGATACGGTAGCGAACCAAGACCTCATTCTCCATTGGCTCAATGTGGATGTCAGACGCGCCCTGAATAATAGCGTGCCGTAGAAGGGTATCTACGATACGCACTACCGGCAGGTCTTCGGCCATCTTTTTGAGGTCAGCCTCAGACACTTCTTCCCCATCGATCTCACTCACGACCGTCAGTGAGGACGCGTCTTTCATGATAAGGTCACCAAACTCGTCTTTGAGGGTCTTTTGGTACTGGCGCAGGGCTCCACGCATCGATTCGGTGTCGGTGAGACGTGGGAGGATCTTTAATCCTACCTTCTTTTTGATGAAGTCAATCGCAGGCAGATCAGCGGTATCAAGCATCGCGACTTCAAGCGCGGTGGCAGTCTTTTTGTAGGCAATAATATTGTGGGTCCGAGCGACTGGTTCGGGAATCAAGGAGAGGATTTCGAACTCAATCTTGAGATCCTTGAGTGACACAAACGGCACCCCGAGGATGTATGACTCCACGCGACGCATGTCGTCTTCGGTCAAATACCCGCTCGCAATCAAAGCGTGGGCGAGGGATTTATCTTCCGCTCGAGCGGCTTTTTCAGCTGCACTCATATCAGCCTTCGAAACTAGGTTCGAATCGAGGATGAAGCGTTTGAGCTGGTCATCTAAAATACGCATATATAAGAAACCACACGAAACGAGCACAAAGAGCTTTTCGTAGCTTCATTATACACGCCACCCACCCACTCTCGCCCCGCCTGTCCACGCTTTACCGTGACACTTTGACACACCCTTCGTCTTCCGCTATAGTACAAGGGACTTCTGCGCGGGCCTTGTGCCCGCGCTTCTTGTCACCTGTTACAGATTAATTCATTGTTAACTGGGGAATACCCCACCACAACTACATATATATGTTTGACCTTAAAGTAATTCACAGCGTGCTCGGTGAGCTCGAAGAAGAGCGCGGCATCCCACGTGAAAAAATGATTGATGCTATTGAACAAGCCCTTGCTACCGCCTACAAAAAGGAGTTTGGTAAGCGTGGCCAGATTGTTACCTGTCGGTTTGATCTCGCCTCAGGCGACACCATCTTCAACCAGGTGAAAATTGCCGTTGATGAAAGTATGCTCCGCACCGACGAACCAGTCGAAGGTGAGGAGGAAATTGAAGAGGAAATTAGTCTCGACGGCACCAAGAAGGTACGTTTTGATGAAGAGAAGCATATCATGATTGATACTGCTCGCATGATTAAGCGTGATGTGGAACTCGGCGAAGAGCTCGTTTTCCCACTTGAATCAAAAGACGACTTTGGTCGTATTGCGGCCCAGACAGCAAAGCAGGTGATTGTTCAGAAGATTCGTGAAGCCGAAAAGGAATCAGCCTTGGCTGAATTCGGTCAGAAGGCTGGCGATATTGTCATGGGCCATGTCCAGCGCTTTGAACGCGGCAACCTCTACATCGACCTTGGTCGTATCACGGCAGTCATGCCATACGATGAGCAGATTCCAGGCGAACGCTTCAAACCAGGAGAGCGTATCCGCGCCCTATTGCTTGCGGTAGAAGAAACCCCCCGTGGAATCTTCCTCAAGATGTCGCGAGCACATGGTGATTTCCTCTCTGGTCTCTTTGCGATTGAAGTACCAGAGCTCCAGAGTGGCACTGTCGAAGTGAAGTCTATCGCTCGCGAAGCTGGTGCTCGTTCAAAGATTGCGGTGTACGCTACTGATAGTCACATTGACCCAGTTGGTTCAATGGTTGGTCAGCGTGGTGCACGTGTTTCGACCGTCATGAGCGAACTTGGTGGTGAAAAAATCGACATCATCGAGTGGTCAGGTGACGCTGCGACCTTTATTGAAGATGCTCTCTCACCAGCCCGGGTGATGAACGTGAGTATTATTGCAGAACCAAATACCGAAACTGGTGATCGTGGTCACGCGGTAGTTGAGGTGGCTGGCGACCAACAGTCGCTCGCGATTGGTCGTGGTGGACAAAACGTCCGCTTGGCAGCGAAGCTCACTGGCTGGAAAATCGATATTGTATCGGCCCAGAGTGGTGAAGCCTTGGCTGAAGCCAACGACAAGGGTGAAACCGTCGTCGAAGCGCCAGCTACCGAACCAGCCGGTCTTGCAGTAGATGACCTTGAAGCCGAAGACGGTATGACAAGCGAACCCGTAGGCGCCCCAGACGATGCCGCTACTGGTGACCGCGATATGGTAACTACTGATGACGAGGCGGACGAAGTAGATACGCCAGAAGAAGCGGAAGCTGCGATTGAAGAGGAAACGAAGTAAACAGCGCAGATAAAAACCCCTCGGACTCATGAGTCCGAGGGGTTTTTAGTTCTTGCAACATAAGCGCCCCTGGTCTACACTACAATTCTTAATCAATAAACACTTTTACTTTATGGTACACGTATTTGGACATCTCTCACCAGACACCGACGCAACCTGTTCGGCCTTGATTTGGGCCTGGTATTTGAACACGCATACTGCGACCCCAGCTACCCCATTTGTGCTTGGTGACCTTAATAGTGAAACAAGTTTTGTACTCAATCGCTTTGGCATTGCTACCCCCGAACTCCTCCCCGCTCTCAATGTCGGTACTGAGGTGGTAGTGGTAGACACGAACAACCCACAGGAACTCCCAGGAAACATGAACGAGCTCACTCTCCTTGGACTGATTGATCACCACAAGCTCGTTGGTGGACTTGAAACGAGTGCCCCAACCCATATCACCATCCGACCGCTCGCCTGTACCGCAACCATCATGTACGACCTCATTACTGCCGAAGGTCACACTATCCCAACAGATATCGCTGGCCTCATGCTCTCAGCTATCCTCTCAGACACTCTTGGCTTCCGCTCTCCAACCACTACTCCACACGACAAGGATGTAGCAGAAAACCTTACAGCGATTGTGGGTGTCGATATGCATGCACACGCAGACGAGATGTTTGCCGCCAAATCTGACATCTCAAGCTTTAGTGACAGCGGCCTCGTGAAGCTTGATAGTAAGAAATACGAAGTAGGAGATAAAAACTTCCGCGTTTCAGTCATCGAGACCACAAATCCAGCCATCGTCCTCGCGCGCCAGGCTGGTATTATCGACGCCATCAAAGCTTGTGTGGCCGAAGAAGGTGATATTGATGATGTGCTTTTCTTCATTGTCGATATCCTCAAGGAAGAAGCCACTGTCCTCACCTACAACGACCTCACGAAGCAGGTCATCACCGCCTCGTTTGGTGTGGCTACTACTGGCGATACCGAGGTATTGCCAGGCATCATGTCACGTAAGAAGCAGATACTACCTGCTTTGAAGTTATAGCAGTCATACATATGTGTATAGCCCCGAAAGACAAAATGTCATTCGGGGCTATACTTACCCTATCTATGAAATATGTATTGTTCATCTGCGGCTTTTTAACAGTGGTTGGTCTACTGCCGAATCAAACCTTGGCGCAAAGCACCACCACTGCTACGACGAGTGCTTCTGGTACTGCACCAGTAGTGGAAACTCCCGCTCCAACTAATCGACCGGTTATTGAACCACGCGCGCTAACTGCCGCAGCGCAAACCCGCCTCATCAATCTCGCTGCGAACGTGAGCAATCGTCTTGATGCCTACGTCCGCCGTATCACCAATGTGACCGACCGACTCGAGTCACGAGCCAACAAGATGGGTGAAAATGGTCTCGATGTCGCCGCTGCGCGCAGCAAAATTGCCGAAGCCCGAGCCGAACTCGAAAAAGCGCGCCAGAGTCTCGCCAATATCGATGCTGCGGTGAACAACTTCGTCAAAAGTGAAAACCCTCGTACCTACTGGCAACAGGTCAAAGCCACCTACATGAGTTCCCGCGATGCGATCAAAGCCGCCCACCGTGCTACAGTTGAAACCCTTCTCATACTCAAGACTGCTTCCGCTCCGGCACCCACAGCCACCAGCACCACAACGAGTACTAATGACGTAGAATAATCGTATATGAATCCAACAACTAACAACCAACCGGTCAACGAGCCGAACTTCGAAGGTGAGGAGATGAAAGTCCCTTCTGCGATGAAGACTGTCGCTCCCGAACAAGCCAATGCCTCTTTGGTCAGTGGCCCAATTTTGATTTTGCTCTTTGCAATTCTCCTCGCCCTGCTTGGTGGTATTTACTACTGGTATACCATCCTTATGAGTCAACCGATTGCGGCCCCTGCTATGAGACCAACCGCTGAGATGAACAATGAGCCTGAGAGCACTACCGCCGAAGCCCGTACCGGTGCTACCGATGTAGTGAGTACGTCTGATGAACTGGATGCTATCCAAGCCGATATCGAAAGTACCCGTTTTGAAGACATCGACGACGGCTTCACTGCAGTCGAAAACGAACTGGGAGGAGCACTAGAAGCCACCGATACGCCGCCTGCTCAGTAATATAAGAGACTCCACCGCGACAGCCCTTGCTGTCGCGGTTGTGTTTTACCCACTCCTATTCTACAATCGAAGCTGTAGCTACCTGAAGCTGCGTTAGAGCAGGAGACGCCCATGTTGGGTCACGTCGCATACACCGCCGGTCACTGAGTCGGGCTGGGCTCGCCGACATACGGCACTCACTGCATTACCAACAAACCACTTGGTAGTGCGAACCTCTATTTCTGCCGGGACGTCGTGTACAGATGCGCTCCCCGACTACCTGGCAACCAAAACCCACCCCGCGTCCTTCCCGGCGCGGTTTCTTTTTACTTTTGTTTTCTTCTATTCCATCTTCAATCTTCTATATTCGCCCGCTTGCTTTTTGGCCTAAGACGGGTACACTAGCGCGTACTATGTCACATTCACATCACCATCATAATATAGACTTTAAAAAGGCTTTTGCTGTAACTCGTGAGGCGGGGAGTCAGGTCAAAATCGCTGGCGAAATCCCGTGGGAGGAACTTCTAGCAGAACGAAGTGAAGCCGTCAAAAAGCTCGGTGCTAATGTCGCTATTGACGGTTTTCGTCCTGGCCACGTGCCCGAAGCCATGCTCGTACAGCGCATTGGTGAAATGAATATTCTCATGGAGATGGCTGAACGCGTGATTGCGCACATGTACCCACATATCGTCGGGGCACACGAGCTCGATGTTATCGGTTACCCAAAGATTGATATCACGAAGATTGCTCCCGAGAACCCACTTGGTTTTACCGCGACTGTGGCCATCCTCCCAGCTATCACCCTTCCTAACTACCAATCGATTGCCAAAGAAGCCAATAGTAAAAAGGAATCAACTGACGTCACCGACGCAGATGTCGAAAAGCAGATTGAGGACATCCTTCGTCAGAAGGCAGCTTATGAACGCCTCCAACAAAAAGCGGTCACAAAGAATGACGGCGAACTCCCAACCCCAGAAACAGTTGAACCAATTGAAACCGAGGAAGACCTCAAGAAGCTCCCGATTCCAGAACTGACCGACGAAGTAGTTGCTGGACTTGGACAGCCAGGTCAATTCACCAGTGTCGCAGACTTCAAGGCCAAGGTGCGCGAACACCTCGACATCGAAAAGAAGCGTGAAGTCGAAGCCAAGCACCGCGCCCTCATTACCGACACTATTATTGCCGGTACTGAGATGGAACTCCCGAGCGTACTCCTTGAAAGTGAAATCAATCAGATGTTCGCCCAGATGAGTGAAGACCTCGAACGAGCGAATCTCAAGATGGACGATTACCTCGCACACATCAAGAAGACTAAAGAAGACCTCACTGCCGAATGGACTCCTGCTGCGGAAAAGCGCGCGAAGCTCCAGCTTGTACTGAACGAAATCGCGAAGAAAGAAAACATCACTCCAGACAAGGATCAGCTCAAAAGTCAGGTTGATCAACTCGCTGCACAGTATAAAGATGCTGACCCACACCGCATCGCGGTCTACGTAGCGTCGATTATGCAGAACGAGGCCGTAATGAAACATCTCGAAAATCAGTCGTAGCACTTCACCTACTTTGTTGGACTACGAAAAATGACCCTCCCTGGACTACCTCGTCCCAGTCGGGTCATTTTTCTTGTCCGCCGCATATCTAAAGCACTCTGACTGATTTTTCAAAAACAATGATACTAACCGATTCCCTTAGACTTTTCTTTTTCTTTACTCTTACACCCGTCATTGCGAAGAAGAGTGATAACGATGATGAAGCAATCCATGTGTAGATTTGATTTCAGGATTACCCCCGTCAGTCGCTTAGACTCCCACTTCGCAACACCGGAGTTGACCAAAAACAAATATATATATAGGATTAATCGGCAGCCGACTGGTGGTTGCGAATGGAGGACAACATGATCACGAAACCGATTCGCTGGCCGATTGAAATCGATGACCGTGCAACCGCCGATATGAAAACTGGCGGCGGCTGATTCATTCTGAAGCCGAGCACCCGTCTCAATCGATCGCCTGTGGACACCTATTGGTGCCCGCAGGCTTTTCTTTTATAGGTGAACTAAAATAAATTTGCAGTGATTGAGAGACGTGGACGTGGCCATTAAGGATAGGCCACGCTCACGGAAATTCGCCATTGTCGGGCTAAAGCCCTCTGTGGCTCATTTCTCTTTTTCCCTAACTTTTGCTAGGATGTGAGAGCGCTGCCTGTTTTTGTCTTAATGCGCCAAACTAGCCTTATATTCTATGAAATCTGAAATGAATCCAATCCAAAACAACCTCGTCCCGATGGTGATCGAAAAGACCCAAGGTGGCGAACGAGCGTTTGATATCTTCTCACGCCTTCTCAAGGAACGTATCATCTTCATTACCGGCGGTATCGAAGACCATATGGCGAACCTCGTCGTGGCCCAGCTCCTCTTCCTCGAAGCCGAAGACCCGAAGAAAGACATCTTCCTCTACATCAACTCGCCGGGCGGAAGTGTGACTGCTGGTCTCTCGATTATCGATACCATGCACCACATCAAGCCAGACGTGGCGACGGTCTGTGTTGGTATGGCCGCTTCGATGGGTTCACTCATCCTCTCACAAGGTGCCAAGGGCAAGCGCGCAATTCTTCCAAACGCCGAAGTGATGATTCACCAGCCGTCAGGCGGTGCCTACGGTCAGGCGTCTGATATTGATATTACTGCGAAACACATCATGAAGACCCGTGACCGCCTCAACAAGATGCTCTCAAGGGCTACCGGCCAGAAGCTCCAGCAGATTGAAAAGGATGTTGACCGTGACTACTTCATGGATGCGGAGGAAGCCATGAAATATGGCATTGTGGATAAAGTTTTTAAGTAAAACTGTATCTACTTATATAAGCTCGTAAAAGCGGGACAGCCACAGGCCGTCCCGCTTTACGTACCACTATTTATCTGGTACTGTAAAAACACGACCGCACCGACCAATTTGACTGCCTCGCCACCCCTTTTACTGAACTTAGTCCCTGACGTATGCCACCAATACTGCTCATACTCACGCTCATCGTGAGTCTTGGGATTGGAATCGGCGCTGGATACTACCTCCGCTACCTCCTTGCCCTTGGAAAAAAGGCCTCCATCGAGCTCTCCATCAAAGAAAAGCTCGTCGAAGCTGAAGAAAAAGCTCTTAAAATAGTCGAAAAAGCCGAAAACAAAGCTGAGACACTACTTGCCGAAGCCAAAGCCGAAGAAAAAGCTACCGAAGAGAAGCTCGATCAAAAAGAATCCCACCTCCAAAAGCGTGAGGAGCTTTTGGATAGTCGGCAGATTGAAATTGATTCGCAAAAAGAAGCTCTCCGAGCTAAGGTCGAAGAGATCAAAACGATTAAAACTCGCCTCGATGAGCGCAAAGACGAACTTGATGAGCGACTCGAGAGTATTGCTGGCGTTACACGTGAAGAAGCCTTTTTCCGTATTATAGAGAAAGTTGAAAAGGAACGAGCTGCCGACCTCGTCACCC
>CALMKR010000282.1 GCA_937867625.1 uncultured bacterium
AACAGAGAGGTCACTAGTATTGTGCTACCTCTCAGACTGGCCCCCTTGTACGCTGCTTGAGATACTACGTTGGCCTCTGCATGACAGGTAAACGAATACTTAACAGGCCTTTCATGCCTTTCATCTATATCATCTCTGACTTTTTTAGGAAAACCATTATACCCTACGCTCAGGATATTGTAATCATCGTCTAATGCTACGGCCCCAACTTTGGTGCTGCGGTCCTTAGACATGGCTTGCATGGCCTCTGCCACGGCCATGAATTTCAATGCTTTAAATACGTTCATACCTTGATCTTCTCCATGATTCTCGTTGTTGGGTTCAATATTTCCGTAACCATCGCATACCCAGTGTTAGCGGAAATGTTTCTAACTTTGTTTTCCAAAGGGTTACCTTGAACGTTGTCAAAACTGGTTTTGTGCAGGGCCCTCAAGCCATTTGAGAAACTCAGGAGTTACGTCCTGAGCTTCTTTGGCTCGTTTTGCGTACACTTCGTACGCCGTAGGAAAGTTCATGTTCATCTTGTTGTGTATTTCACTCCGGGTATTTTGGTTACGTGTTTGCTTATAAGTGCAGCCATCTCAAACATTGAGACCCGGTCTTTATCAAAGACAGCTTTCATTTTTGCGTCACAGTTGATCTGACGCTTGTTGATTTTGTCCTGGAGATCTTTCTTTTTGATGTATTCCCAAAGCTTGAAGACAATTTCGCTTCGCGGCATGGGACCTTTACCGACGACCTTAGCCAAGAGAGGACCAACGTTTAGTGGGGGTAGCTCGGCAGACTTTACTGCAGTCTTACTGTTGGTACCTCTGTGGATAACTTTGCTCGGTGTCTTTTTAGTTGGAGCTTTTACCTCAGCCACAGCCGAGAGAGACACCTGGTCTCGACGAATGACAGAAACGTCCATCTTGTCAGGGTCAGTAACCGTGATAATCCACCGCTGTTTACCCCTTGGGGAACTGACCTCCAGTTGACTACCAACACCGACTTTCTCAATCATCGCACCGATGACCTCGTTGGTCATGTCCTTCTTTTTACCGACGAATCGGGTTCCGTCAGCAGAAGGAGTGCCAAGGTTGATGGTTTTGGTGAGGGGAGATACCTGTAGAGTTAAGTCGTCGAAGGCCATGAATCAATTCCTTTGCCTGGTTCAGGCTTTATGTTGGGTAAACCCATTAGGTCATAGAGCTCGCACATGGCGAGTTGTGAGTGATATCTGCCTTTGGCAGAGTGAGTTTTCTTGATGGCCGCTTCCAGGATTTTCACCCTCAGCGCCAAGACTTCTTCAGCGCTAATGAGCTGGTCCATAGTTACCTTAAGTTGCCGATGCTGCCAATAACGTCTGTGTCGTCCAGACGGTCGATTTCAGGTTCATCCAAATCAGCACCGAGTTGAATGTTCTTCAAGCCCTGCTTGGCAATATGCCGAAGGCGTCGTTCTTCTGCTTCTTTTGTCAACTTGATAGATATCTTGCAGCTACGGCAAGAACAAGCTTTATGAGCAGTGTGCTTAGTACTTTGAACCATCACACTCCCTGAGAAGCGTTGGGACGACGATGGTAACCAGTTGACACTGGGTTACCAGACTTCCGTTGTTTCTCTAACCATTTAGCACGATTCTCACGACGCTTTACGGCTTCAGCCATGATGTGATCCATAGACACGGGAGTCCAGTTATTGGCATCAACTCCTACATCAAATTTGCATTGAGTAGGATCGTCCAACCCAGGAGCAGAGTGGATGTGTCCATGCAGATGGATAGTCTTGTCGTACGGACTGTTCATGTGATACCACGACGACAAAGGGAAGTGGTACATGTGAAACATCTGCTTGTCAATCTTGCCGATGAAGTCACGGTTCCATTCTTTGAAGCAGCCTTCATAGCCGCCTTCAGGATCGTGGTTTCCCTTGACGCCAACTAGCCTGCCATTCAGGCGGCTCAGCAAGTATTTGGTTGTAGCTGTTTTGTGGAAGGAGATATCACCAATGATGTAGGTAGTATCTTCTGGCCCCACAACACTATTGAAGTTTTTGATGAGACCTTCATCCATATCTTCAACGTCCTTCCATGGACGGCTGCAGTATTCGATGATGTTGTTGTGCCCGAAATGAATATCGGAAGTAAAAAAGATTGACATTTATGGTTCCTTTGGAAATTGTTTCCCATCTATACTACTTATACCAAAAATATGCCAGTAGTGCGACAGGTATTTGACGTATGTAACTGAATGTGGTATCCTCGCTCAACCAAGGACTACCGGAATGGATTTATCGAAATATTACACTGAGATTTGCAAAGAGCCTATTCTAACAAAAGCTGAAGAAGTTGCTTTGTTTAAAAAGTATCGGGACAAAACTACACCTGAGCTTGAAAAGGATGCAATTCGCAGCCGGATAGTCCGTGCCAACATGCGCTTTGCTTTTAAGCAGGCTAAAAAGTATTCTAAGAACGACCCTGGAATTTTCTCAGACCTCATATCGGCAGGTAATGAAG